>JALUUZ010000533.1 GCA_027021095.1 Gammaproteobacteria bacterium | reverse complement strand
GACCTGATGAAGTCATCGGGTGACGGGAGCCGTGACTGAGGGACGACAAGGAGGGGGAGTTGCTGTTCAAACTCGATTTGGTTACTGGGTTGATGTTGCTATGCCTGCCGTTGGTGCTCAGCGCAGGTTCTGCCGAGACTTTAATC
Source organism: Gammaproteobacteria bacterium (assembly GCA_027021095.1). Lineage (GTDB taxonomy): Bacteria > Pseudomonadota > Gammaproteobacteria > SZUA-21 > SZUA-21 > SZUA-21. The sequence goes on along the minus strand of JALUUZ010000533.1, from coordinate 6,356 downwards.
ATGCCCGGCAAGGTCATCGAAGGGCATGCCCGCTACGAAAAAAAATGCGACAGCTGCCACCTGCGTTTTCATAAGGGGGCACAGGCGATGTTGTGCCTGGAGTGCCACGACAAGGTGGCAGCGGATATCCGGCAGCGCAAAGGGTTTCATGGCAAGTCGAGAAAAGTCAGGAACAATCAGTGCCGAACATGTCACACAGAACATATCGGCCGTCAAGGTGACATAGTCAAGCTTGACAAGCGTAATTTCGATCATCGGCACACGGACTTTGTGTTACGTGGCCGGCATCGCCGCCTGGAGTGCAAGGCCTGTCATCGCCCAGGGGAAAAATACCGCAATGCAGCAGTAGCATGTGATGCCTGTCACCGGAAGGATGATACGCATAAGCAGCGCCTCGGCAGGAAGTGCCAGCGGTGTCACAACGAGCGAGGGTGGAAATCGACCAGTTTCGATCATGACAAGACCCGGTTCAAACTGCGCGGCAAGCATCAAAAAATCGACTGCGAAAGCTGCCATGCCAACGCACGTTATAAGCATACACCACAGCGGTGCGTAGCCTGCCATCAGCTCAATGATGTGCACCAGGGCAAGCTGGGCCGGGATTGTAAAACCTGTCATTCCTCGAAGGCCTGGAACAGGCTGCTGTTCGATCATGACAGGGAAACGGATTTTCCGCTGACCGGCAGGCACAAGCGGCTTCGCTGCAAAGATTGCCATGTAAACGATCCACGTGATAAAAAGCTCGCAACAGCCTGTGTGGCATGCCACAAGGCAGACGACAAGCACCATGGTGATTTTGGTGACAAGTGCGGTAAGTGTCACCGTACGAAAAAATGGTCCGAAATCACGTTTTCGCATGACCGGCAGACCCGGTTTGCGTTGACCGGCAGGCATGCCAAGGCCGATTGCACGGACTGCCATAAAAAGAAGCTGTTTGAAGTAAAGACCAGCAGGCAGTGTTATGCATGCCATCGGCTCGACGATAAGCACCGGGGCAGCCAGGGCAGGCAGTGTGACAAGTGCCATACTGCACAGGGATGGCGTTCGGGTGTCAAGCTGGATCATGGGCTGACGAGATTTCCGCTGATCGGCCTGCACAAGGTGGTGGCGTGCAGGGAATGCCATAGCAGTGCGCGCTATACCGATGCCAGGATGGAATGTATCGGCTGTCATCGCAACAAGGATATACACAAGCTGAAGCTGGGTACTTTCTGTGAGCAGTGTCATACGCCGAACGGCTGGCGGATCTGGAAATTCAACCATGATCGGCAGACCCGGTTCCCGTTGCAAGGGGCGCATGCGAGGTTGAATTGCCTTGCCTGCCACCGTAAGCCCGTACGCCGCAAGCGGCCATTGATCTCGCAGAATTGTGAAAGCTGCCACGCCAAGGACGATCCGCACGACGGTAAGTTCGGCGCAGCCTGTGGCCGTTGCCACACGGTTTCGTCATTCAAGGATGTCAGGCTCTAGCCCGCATTTCTCACCACCCTTCTACTGCGACGGCGCCATGGCACGACGTGGGTCTTTACCGATTACCGATCGGTATCTTGTAGGACAACGCTGATCTTTCTGTAGGACTATGCCGGCTGTAATGTAAGCTTTGTTGCTTGTCACCTGGCTGACACAAAGTCCGTCTGCGATGGACTATAGTCACGATGGTATCATCGCCAAATCAGTCTTTCAGGCACATTGCTTGGGATAACCGAAGCTCACCGTGGCAGAGGTGCCGGGTTGGAGATACCGCCCAGGGCGATATAGATGGAAGAACACTAAGGAAGCAGTGGTTGGGATTCAACAGCGAAGCAAAGCGGCCTTGGCAACTGGTCAATTTAGTTTGGTGCAGTCTATTAGTGCTGCTGATGCTTGCGTGGCCGTTGATCTCGACGGCTGCAAAGACCGAATTCTCCAGCCGTTTCAATCACGACAAGACGGGGTTCGTCTTGCAGGGACGGCATGTGCATGCGGCGTGTGAGAGCTGTCATACACGCGGCATCTTTCGGCGCACGCCAAAAACCTGTGCGGGTTGTCATGCGCAGGCGGGCCGGATCGCAGCGACCCGTAAGCCGATCAGGCATATCCTGTCGAGTGACAAATGCGGACAGTGCCACACGCAGATCGAATGGAAACCGGCGAGAATGAACCACCTCGAAGTCAGTGGTTCCTGTGCGAGTTGTCACAACGGCAGTACCGCGACCGGTAAGACAGCCGCGCATCTGCCGACTACCCTGGAATGCAATTCATGCCACAGCACCGGTGCCTGGAAACCAGCACGTTTCGACCATACCAATGCCGGCACCGATTGCGTGCGCTGCCACAATGGCAGTACCGCCCGCGGCAAGTCTGCCAATCATCCGCAAACCAGCAACCTCTGTGCACAGTGCCACCGTTCGACGACGAGTTGGCAGGGCGCCAGGTTCGATCACGCCAACGTAGTCAGCGGCTGTTACACTTCCTGCCACGATGGTACGACCAGCGGACAGTCGAAGGCCAATGCAACTTATGGGCATCTGCCCAGCACCAACGCCTGTGAAGCCTGCCACCGCAGCCCCGGCCGGTCCTGGGTCAGCAATACGACGGTGGATCATGCCAATGTCAGCGGCAGTTGCCAAAGCTGCCATTCGGGACAGGTCTTCGGTTCGAAGAAGGGGATGACCAAGGCGGACAAGCCGGGCCACGTGGCGACTACTGCGGCCTGTGACAGCTGTCATACCAATACCCAGAATTTCACGACCTGGACCGGGGCCAGTGGCAAGCCGGCCAATCACGATACATTGACTACGGGCTGTGCCGGTTGTCACCGTAAGCCGGCCACCCATATGCCCAGCAGTGCGACCTGCGAGAACTGCCACACGACGGCACCAGGTGGCTGGAGAAAGCCGGTCGCGGTGACCGATCATAGCCAGGTAACGGGCACCTGCCAGTCGTGTCACATGGGACAGTTTGCGCAAAGCAAAAAGGGCACTGGCCATATCGCCAGCACGGACGATTGTGCGGTATGCCATAAATCGACGACCAGCTGGACGGCAAACGTCAAGGTCGATCACAGCCAGTTTACCAATACCGCGCAATGCAACAGCTGTCACGTGGCAGGCGGAAAAGCCAAGACAGCGATGCCGGTGCCGCATATGACTACCAGCCTGCAGTGCAGCGCCTGTCACCATACCACCGACTGGATTCCGCCGGTGAGCCTGTACCAGCACCTGGCAGACAAAAAATCCGGCTTCGAACTGCACAAGCCGATTCCGCCGTGCGCCAGCTGCCATTCGCGGAACGGCAGCGGCAAGACGTCGGTGATCTGGAAAGACGACGTGGCCTATGCCAGGACCTGCGCGGGCTGTCATGCCAAGCGCTTCGATCCTGGTGAGCGCAAGCATAACCCGGTCAACGGGCCGACTCCCAAGTCGGTGACCAACAACCTGAACTGTGGTGATGCCGGATGCCATGGTGTCTCGAACAACAACCGTGGATTTTGAGTGCCGGGCGCTCAAGTGTTTTGCCCGGCCTGTGTGATCGACTCAAGAGGAACAAGGCAAGTTGAAGAGTAAACGGCTGATAAGGAGACTGCTGAACCTGGTCCTGCCGCCCGGTTCAGTGTTCGTGTTCTGTGTCGCGCTCATGGCCGCGTCCGGCGCCTTGGCGGAAACTGCCTCTGAGCAGTATAATGTACTCGAAAAGCTCGAAGCACGCCTTACCACGCGAGGCGCCGAAGTCACGGTCCGCTTTGCAGTACCCGTCAGTTACGTCGGGCACCACCCGCAGCAACAGGGCAAGTACCTGGTGATTCGCATCGACCCGGTAGGGCGTCTGCAGAACTCGCTGGCGACTCCGGGGGAAGCCAATGATTTTTCACGCACGGAGGTATTATCGTGGACCGCAAGCAGGGATCTGCCGCTGCAGGAAGTCGAGTATGAAGGATCCAATCCCGGGGGACCGATCATCGAGTTGACGTTTGCCCGCAAGGTGGACTACAAGGTGGTGCCGGGTAAGGACATGCGCAGCCTGACAGTGATCTTGGCGCGGCCGAAGACCGACGGGGCTGTTCCTGGCAAGCAGCGTGGCGCCGTTTCACGGTACGCCTACCTGATCAACCTCAAAAGTTCAGATCGGGCCTTTGCCGTGGATAAAAGTGCACTGAAGTCGTACCCAGCAAGCTATCGTTTTTTTGTCGCCCACAGCCGGGACGGCGACAAGACGATGTATCATTGGCGGGTAGGTTTTTTTCATTCGGCGGCAGAGATCAAGCAGGCGCTGGCTTTGTTGAAGCCCCGCTATCCTGCAGCCAAGGTGTTGGTGGCCAGCGAATCGGACAAGGCGCTTGCACGGCGCTACCAACAGGACGAGCGCCTGTTGTCGCAGCCGGTAGTCGCGGCGAAACCAGTGCAGCCAGCCGGGCGCAGCGCCAACACGGATACCAAGTCACCCGCGGCGACGATGCGCGCGGCGAGAATGGCAATGCTGCGGGGTGACTACGGGGTAGCGATCGGTTTGTACAGTAAAATACTCCGTCAGCACCAAGGCAGTGCGCACGCCCGCCAGGCGCAGGAATACCTGGGCATGGCCCGGCAGCGTAATCACCAAATTGCCCATGCGATACGTGAGTACCGGGTCTATCTGAAAAAGTATCCTGATACGGAAGGAGCCGTACGAGTCAGGCAACGCCTGAATGGCTTGTTGACGGCAAATGCCGAACCACGCGCAAAACTGCCTGGTACCACGGTAGAGAAAAAGACGGCTTCGCCGTGGCGTTTGTATGGGAATGTCTACAGCACTATTCGTATGGACCGCACTAAGGTCAAGACAAAGTCGACTGGGATCACGACAGAGTCGAAAAGTACTTTTTTTGTGACCAGCCTGAATACTTCCGCCAGGAAGCGTACTGAGAAAAATGAAACACGGGTTTATTTCTCCGGTTTATACCGCAGTGCACTCGACGACCTGCCGGGACGGAAAAACAGTGATGGCCGCGTCAATTATTTCTATATGGACTACCGCGACAAACTCCATGGCTGGGGAGTGCGAGTCGGGCGTCAGAACCGCAGTACCGGCGGTGTGCTTGGCCGTTTCGACGGCCTGGCCTTCGACTATCGTTTGAGTTCGCGTTTCAAGCTGAATTTTGTGACCGGTTACCCGGTCAATTTCGGGCGCTTCAACCAGATTCAGACCAATAAATATTTTTACGGGTTGAGTACGGATATCAGCACCAGTAACAAGTACCTGACCTACAACCTGTTTCTGATCAACCAAACAGTGGATGGCATCAGTGACCGCGAATCGGTCGGTGGTGAGATCCGGTACATGCATCCGAAGCGTTCCTTGTTCGCCCTGGTCGACTATGACTACTCTTATTCGGAGCTGAATACTTTTTTCGTCATCAACAACTGGCGTTTCAACAACAAGGCAACACTGAATCTTGCTTACGATTACCGGCGCAGCCCGGTGCTCACCACTTCCAATGCCTTGCACGGGCAGGCCGTGAGTTCGATCGAGGAGTTGTTGAACCTGCTGTCAGAGGACCAGATCCGGCAGCTGGCAAAGGACAGGACCGCTGAATACACCTCCTTCTCCATCGCTGGAAGCTACCCGCTGAACAAGTATTGGACGCTGAACGGTGATGTGGTCGTGTCGAAACTGGAAGGAACACCAACGACCTTCGTGCCTGTCGTGGTGGTTGGTACCCCTGGCAGCGACCGGGAGTACTATTATACTTTGCAGTTGATACGTAACAGCCTGTTCAAGGATGGTGATATTTCGATCTTTGGCCTGCGTTATTCCGATGCCACCAATTTCGACAAGCAAAGTTATTCGTATTCACTGCGCTATCCATTGACCAGCCGTATCCGTTTACGGCCAAGGTTTTCCTATGAACTGGCACAGATGAACGACGGGTCGGATATCACTATCTACCGTACCGCGTTACGGGTGGATTACCGGCCTGCCAGGAAGTTGCGCGTGGAACTGGAAACCGGCTATACCTTGTCGGAGGTCAGGAACTCAGCGAGTGACAGGGACCAGGTGGATTACTATGCGAGCTTGGGGTTTATTCTTGATTTTTGATTGGTGCGTACGGCGGGTGGTGCGCACCACACATGTATGAGGCGCTTTGACAGGTCGTGATTCTAGCAACCCCCGCCTGAATGGTCCCGCGGACCGCAAGCTTTTTTCTGCGCCGCCTCTGGGCGAGGCAATGTTGCAGAAAAAACTTCCGGCCCGCGGGATTCAGGCTCCAAGCAATCCCAGGTGCTTTACACCTGGTAGGGTGCGTTTACGCACCACATCCCGTGTGAATGGCTTTGACCGGTCGTGACAATGATAACCCCCGCCTGAACGCTCCCGCGGTCCGCAAGCTTTTTTCTGCG
>JALUUZ010000532.1 GCA_027021095.1 Gammaproteobacteria bacterium | reverse complement strand
CCTTCCTGGTCCATTTCCGGCAGGTAGGAGAAAGTCTCGAATTTCCGGCTTTCGGCATTCGTCAGACTCGATTTGTAGTCTTGTACATCACTCATTGTTCATACCTCATATATTAAAAACTCTGGAAAGCCTTACTTGTGGGCTACGTCGAGTTTGTCCACAGTGTCGAATTCGAATTTGATTTCTTTCCAGGTTTCCATTGCCATCTTGAGTTCCGGGCTGTGCTCCGCAGCCTTGGTAAGGATATCCTTGCCTTCCTTCTCGAGTTCACGGCCCTGGTTACGCGCTTCGACACAGCTTTCCAGTGCAACACGGTTGGCCGCGGCGCCTGCGGCGTTGCCCCAGGGATGTCCCAGTGTACCGCCGCCGAACTGCAGTACCGAGTCGTCGCCGAAAATCGTGACCAGTGCCGGCATGTGCCAGACATGGATACCGCCTGATGCGACAGCGAATGCCCCCGGCATGGAACCCCAGTCCTGGTCGAAGAAGATACCGCGTGAACGGTCTTCCTTGATGTAGCTTTCGCGTAACAGGTCGATCCAGCCAAGCGTCGAGGCACGGTCACCTTCCAGCTTACCAACCACGGTGCCGGTATGCAGATGGTCACCACCGGACAGGCGCAGGACCTTGGCCAGGACACGGAAGTGGATACCATGATGCGGGTTACGGTCGATGACCGCATGCATCGCTCGGTGAATATGCAACAGCATGCCGTTGTCCTTACACCATTGGGCGAGGCCTGTGTTGGCGCAGAAGCCGCCGGTGATGTAGTCGTGCATGATGATCGGTGCGCCGATTTCCTTGGCGTGCTCTGCACGCTTGAACATTTCATCCGGGGTCGGTGCGGTGACATTGAGGTAATGCCCCTTGCGCTCACCAGTCTCGGCTTCTGCCTTGTGGATGGCTTCCATGACGAAGTCGAAACGATGGCGCCAACGCATGAACGGCTGCGAGTTGACGTTTTCGTCGTCCTTGGTGAAGTCCAAGCCGCCACGCAGGCATTCGTAGACCGCACGCCCATAGTTCTTCGCCGACAGGCCAAGCTTTGGTTTGATCGTACAGCCCAGCAACGGCCGGCCGTATTTGTTCATGATGTCACGTTCGACCTGGATTCCCTGGGGAGGTCCATTACAGGTCATGACATAGGCGATCGGAAAACGGACGTCTTCCAGGCGCAACGCACGTACGGCCTTGAAACCGAATACATTACCTACCAGCGAGGTAAAGACGTTGACCACTGAACCTTCTTCGAACAGGTCGATCGGGTAGGCAATGAACGCATAGAAACAGGTGTCGTCGCCAGGCACGTCTTCGATCGCGTAGGCCCGGCCCTTGTAGTGGTCCAGGTCGGTCAGCAGGTCGGTCCACACAGTGGTCCAGGTACCGGTCGAGGATTCTGCAGCGACAGCGGCCGCGGCTTCTTCACGGGGCACCCCTTCCTGCGGGGTGATCTTGAAGCAAGCCAGTATATCGGTATCGTTTGGGGTGTAATCGGGCATCCAGTATGTTTCACGGTATTCTTTTACGCCCGCTGAGTAGGTTTTAGCCATAGACCAGTCCTCCTGGTAGGTTTCGGTATTGAATTTCTCGTACAGTAAATACTGTCGATTGCGCTAAGTTGGTCTTGCAGTATAGGGAAATCAGATATAAAGTAAACTAAGTAATTTTGATATATATCATAATATTTTACTTATAGTTTATGCATGTAACCCTTAGACAACTTAAGGTTTTCGAGTATGTAGCCAGGCACCTCAATTTTACCCGTGCGGCCGAAGCGCTGCATTTGAGCCAACCTGCTGTTTCTATGCAAATCAAGCAGTTGGAGGAAAGCGTCGGGATTCCACTCTACGAGCTTCAGGGCAAGAAAATTGTCTTGACCGAAGCGGGCCGGGAGTTGGATCACTACAGCCGGACGATCAACAAGCTGCTCGAGGAAGCGGAGGAGGTATTGGGTGAGCTCAAGGGTGCGAAAAAGGGGCACCTGAACCTGTCGGTTGCCAGTACGGCAAATTACTTTGCGACCAACCTGATCGCCGCATTCAAAAAGCGTCATCCACAGACCACCTTCAGCCTCGATGTGACCAACCGGGAGACGCTGCTGCGCCAGCTTGAAAACAATGAATGCGATCTGGTGATCATGGGCCGTCCACCGGACGAGATGGCGTTGACCAAGGATGCGTTTATGCCCAATCCGCTGGTGATCATCGCCAACCAGGAGCACCCGTTGTTACGTGAAAAGCAGGTTTCGTTTGACCGCTTGCGCAATGAAACCTTTGTAATCAGAGAGAAAGGATCAGGTACCCGTATCGCAATGGAACGGTATTTTGCTGAAAAAAAGGTAACCTTGCAGACCGGCATGGAGATGAACAGTAACGAGGCGATCAAGCAGGCGGTCGAAGCCGGCCTGGGACTGGGAATCGTTTCGACCCACACGCTTGGGTTGGAGCTGGAAACCGGCAGGCTTGGGATCATGGATGTCGTCGGCTTTCCGATCGCTCGTCACTGGTATGTCGTCTACCGGGAGGGGCGCAGGCTGTCCCCGGTGGCACAGGCGTTTCGTCATTTCGTACTCAGTGAGTCAAGCAGTATTGTCGAAGTCCCGCTTTCTTGAGTATCATGGGGACGCGGTCTACCGCAGCTTACCTGGAGAATCAGCAATGATCGATATGAGGTTGTTCAGCAGTGTCTTGTTGAGCGCGGCAACCTTGCTGCCCGGTTGCGATGTATCCAAAGAGGACACAGCAGCGAACCCGGCACCTGGAAAACCATCACCCCGAACCGCGGCGACAGCGCCTGTGATGCACAGGCCGCGTGTGCCGCCGCATGTACTGGAGATCGGCAGGACAGTGTATCAGAAACACTGTGCGGCTTGTCATGGTGACAAGGCGCAGGGACACCCGCAATGGAGAATCAAACCCGCGAACGGGATGTGGCTGCCACCGCCGCTGAACGGCAGCGGGCATGCCTGGCACCACCCAAGAAAGTGGCTGGTGGCATTTATAAAAGAAGGCAGCCCGCCGGGCAAGGGTACGATGCCGGCCTGGCAGGGCAAGTTGAGCGACCAGGAGATCGAGGCGGTGATTTACTGGTTTCAGTCGTTGTGGCCGGACAAGGCCTATTTTCTATGGCGCCAGCGGGACAAGCAACCGTAGGGCAATAGCGTGTGTGGAAGGATGACCACATGATGCAATGTGATTTGCGCGGTGTTGGTGCGTATAACGCACCCTAGCCCGCATTTCTCACCACCCTTCTACTGCGACGGCGCCATGGCACGTCCTGGCTGGCTTTCGCTCTGTCGGCGTGCTCGACATAGTGTCGACTATGCTTGCGCGCTCCTCGGTCGCGAAAGCCACCCATGCCGCACCCTTGCGCCGTCTCGCTACGAACGCTGGTGAGAAATGCGGGCTAGCTCTTTATGACGGCGTGCGGCCGATCTCGCGGACGATCGCGTTGCTGTCCTTGCGCCATTTTCTAACCAGCCGGCGGATGCTTTTGCTGGGCGCGTTTTTCAACAGCATGTTGAATGGCATGCCGATGATGCTGACGCTGTCGCGGTTTTTGACCAGGGTAAACGTCAGTGGCAGAAAAGCGGTAAACTCCGGATGCAGTGACTTGATCTCTGCCATGTCTTCTGTCTTTTGGTAGAAGATCACCTTGTAGGTGTCCAGTGTATAGCCTGCTTTGGCAAGTCCTTTGTCGACAGGCTGGATCTTGTTGATGCTGTAGCCGCGTTTGAGCAGTGCCTCCTGCAGTTCGGTCATCACGCTGTCGAAATCCTTGGTCGTGCTGCGGGTCGCGATGCCGTTGTTGTCACGATGAATCATGACAGCCAGCAGTACCAGCAGTGTCAACGCCAATACGATGAGATCCGATGACCGCAGGCTTTTGGCCAGGGAGTTGATTGTCTGTTTCATGTGTCTGCCTGTGTAGGTTCTATATCAACGCTTCGTCCAGGATATTGGAAATAGAATCTTTGATCCGGGTGCACAGGGTGCCGAGCCGGATGCGGGTGAATTTCTCGACCTTGCGCGGGTTCAGCGTGGTAACCAGTATCTTGTCGTTTTGCTTGATGATGCTGATCCGGCATGGCAATGCAAAACCGATACGCGCGTCTTTTTTGATCGCCTCGTAGGCGACCGAAAAGTTGCAAAAATAAATCGTATGTAAGTCGGGTTCGTGACTTTCGCGTATGATCCGGAAATTATTTGACTTTACTGCTTTACGAATATTTTTTACAGTATGGTCGAAGCTGTGTGGTGACTGGTTGATCATCAGCGGTGTGGGTGGGTCGTACCAGGCTGTATAATAGGCAAAGATGCCGGTCGCAAGCGCGAGCAGATAGACCAGTAGCCGGCTGGATACTTTACCGGGAGTCGTGATCCGCTTATAGATGAATCGAACGAAAGTTCTTGCAGGTACATTCATGACTTGCCTCCTGGGCAGGTTAAGGAAATTCGAAGCATGTTCTGAACGTCCGCCAACGGACCGCACTTGGCGGATGCGTTTGAGCCGCCGCAGTGTTTTCTCTGGAAACTGTCTCAGCGCGGAACAGCCCGCTTGCGGGTGCAAGCGGGACCGTCCAGCGTAGTGACAGGGTATAATAGCGGCTGAAGACAAATAAAAAATGGACCTGTTCAAAGAACGGCACGCTGCCGTGCCGCTGCGCCTGGTTTATTTCGTATAGTGTGACCGGGTGCATACTCCAGCAGTGCACTGTGCAGCCTACAGTCTCTTTGCAAGTGTGCAGGATGGAAAGGCGCGGACTTGCAAGACGCATGGTGGGCCGGGAGCGGTTCACGGTTTTCAAGACGAGTGGTTTGTGGATATTTCAAGAGGACAAAAATGAAAAAAATTGCACTATTTCTTTTTTTGACCGGGGGAGTGTTATGGGGCCATGCAAGCCATGCGGCGGCGCAGCCGGCATGGCTGAAGCACTTGTTGGCGTCTACCTGGGTAAAGCAGGGGGATGAGAAAGAGACCCTGCTGATCAATTTCGACCGGTCGCGTTATTTTATTTTCAAAAAAAATGGTGCGTTGTACGATCACGGCGGACTGCAGTTGGATAAACAGAAGAAGTCATTCCGCATGTACAATCAGTATGGCCAGGGACGACTGACGCTGACGCAGGTCAGTGAACGCAGTTTCACCGCCCGTGGCAGGTTGCAGACTGAGTTCGGTGAACAGTCGCTCGATGGCAGCTATGTCGCGCGCAAGTCTGCGCTCGACTTTCCGGTGCCACGCAGCCTTGCCGAGGCCGCGCTGTACGGTGATTTGCGCGCCCTGCAGGGGTTCTTGCAGGCCAGGATGGCGCAGCCCGTCGATGGCGCAAAGGACGCTGAAATCTCACCGCTGGGTTACGCGGTGCTGCACCAGCATAACGATGCGGTACAGTTACTGCTGGACAAGGGCGCCGATCCGAATTTTACCGGTAAGACGGGAAAGACACCGCTGGGCCTGGCAGTCGTGTCCGGCAATCTTGAGGCGGCCCGGTTGCTGATCGCTAAGGGTGCGAAGGTGGATCATCGAGGCAAGGACAAGGTGCCATTGGTGGTCAAGGCCCTGCATGGCAGTTCACTGGAGATCATCAAGCTGCTGGTCAGCAAGGGTGCCAGGATCAACGCGCTGGACGAGCACGGACATCTGCCGTTGCATGCGGCCATGGCATCGTTTGCGCTCAAGAACAGCAAGGTGACCGAGCGCCTGGATTTTACCCGCTACCTGGTCGAAACGGCCAAGGTCGATCCGAAGACGGTCGATGACAGCGGGCGCAATGCCTTGTTCTATGCGGCAAGCCTTGGGCTCGAGAAGACGGTCAAGTATTTATTGTCAAAGGGAGTCGATCCAAGTGTAAAGGACAAGAGCGGTAAGACGGTGTTCGATTACGCTGCCGGCTCAGAGCACAAGGACAAGATACTGGCAATCCTGGCGAAGTATAAAAAATAACCTTTGGATCGTGTGGCAAGGCTGCATTAGTCCATGAAATAGTGGGTATTTTTCTGCGCATCTGCTAGTCTTGCTAAGGGAACTTAGTGTAACTTGGCGGTTCCTGTAAGCCATGCAAAAACGTGATGTCTTGCCTGGCGTACTTTGATCAGGCAGTGATGAACTGCTTTGAGTTTCCTCGAAGCTGGCAGCCTGGATTCAGCGCTGTCTCCGATTTGGATAATGTATATGGAAAACGGCAACGGCACCAAAGACTGGATATGGGCCTTCAAGGTCTATTCGCATCCCCGCGTGCTCGGCATGATGTTTCTTGGTTTTTCTGCAGGCCTGCCCTATATGCTGATTTTCGGCAACCTGGCCACCTGGCTGACCGACATACGGGTACCTATTTTTATCGTAGGTTTTTTCAGCTTGCTTACTGTCACCTACGCGATCAAGGTATTCTGGGCACCGGTCATCGACGTGATCCACCTGCCGCTGCTGACCCGCTGGCTTGGGCACCGGCGCAGCTGGATGCTGTTGTCGCAAATCGGTATCGGGGCAGGCCTGCTTGGTCTGTCGTCCCTCGATCCGC
>JALUUZ010000531.1 GCA_027021095.1 Gammaproteobacteria bacterium | reverse complement strand
GGCGCTGGTCAAGCAGCTGTATTGTCCGGTCAAGTGGGTCGGCGTGATCAACAGGTTGAAAGACGAGGGTGTCGGCCTGATCATCGAGTCCGGTCCAGGCAAGGTGCTGACCGGCCTGTGCCGGCGTATCGACAGAAAACTGCCAGTCAGCGCGGTCTATGACCCTGAGTCGCTGGCGGTGCTGGCAAACGAAAAGGAGGAGATGTCGTGAGCAGTCTGGATGGAATGGTGGCACTGGTCACCGGAGCGAGCCGTGGAATCGGCAAGGCGATTGCGCTGGAACTTGCGCGGCGCGGCGCGAACGTGGTTGGCACCGCGACGTCGGAAGCAGGTGCCGGTAAGATCAGTGAGTACTTTTCAGCGCAGCAGCTCGAGGGCCGCGGCGTGGTACTGGATGTCTGTGACGCCGACAGCGTGGCGGCCTGTATCGAGTCTGTCAAAGACAGTTACGGCGCGGTGACGGTACTGGTCAACAATGCCGGCATCACGCGTGACAATCTATTGATGCGTATGTCGGAGTCTGACTGGCAGCAGATCATCGATACCAATCTGACTGCGGTCTACCGCCTGTCCAAGGGCGTGTTACGCGGGATGATGAAAGCCAGGCAGGGACGGATCATCAATATCGCCTCGGTGGTCGGGCTGTCGGGCAATCCGGGACAAACCAACTACGCTGCGGCCAAGGCAGGGTTGATCGGGTTTTCCAAGTCATTGGCGCGCGAAATCGGGTCGCGCAATATCACGGTCAACGTGGTCGCACCGGGGTTCATCGATACCGACATGACCCGCGCGCTGCCGGAAGAACAGCGGACCGCGCTGGTCGGCCAGGTGCCGTTGGCGCGGCTTGGGCAGGCGGAGGAAATCGCTTACGCCGTGGCGTTTCTGGCCTCGGCCGAGGCGGCTTATATTACCGGCGAAACACTGAACGTCAATGGTGGGATGTATATGCACTGACGGCTGTGCGTGCAGGCACGGATATTTTTTTCTGATAGATAAATCAAATAAAGTAATAGACTTCTGAAACAGTATAAAGGATAGTTTATAATTTATTGATATTTTTATATTAATCGGTATTTTTCGTGTAATCCGGCGGACCGGTATTCCTTGGTAGCATGTTGCCTTGGATTTCACTACAATACTGGCCGCAGAATGGCTCATCCATTTATTTTATTGCCAGCTTTAGAAGTGTATTGATTGCCAGTCGTCGGTGTTGATTGTTTCTGGCGGTATTCCTTAAGAAATGCATTGGCGGGCTCGAATTTATTGGGGCCGAAGGAATGCCAGCGTTTTCCCTGGCTCTGTGGGAAAGCATGTTGACAACCTAACCAAACGGGATGATAGAGATATGAGTAGTAAAGACATTGAACAGCGCGTCAAGGAAATCGTTGTCGAAACCCTCGGCGTGAAAGAAGAAGACGTTAAAAACGAGTCTTCCTTTATCGATGACCTGGGTGCCGATTCACTGGAGACAGTCGAACTCGTTATGAGTCTTGAAGAAGCGTTCGATTGTGAGATACCCGACGAGGTATCCGATGAGATCAAGACGGTTCAGCAGGTTATCGATTACATCAAGCAGAATGTAGAAACCGGCTGAGCGCCGGTCATCGAGCCTGCGCCTTGCAACAGCAGAACTTCAGCGAGATGCATCTGACTCACTTCCCAGGAGAAAAACTTGTCTAGACGGCGTGTTGTAGTAACAGGACTTGGAATCTTGTCCCCTGTCGGGCTTTCGGTCAAGGAAAGCTGGGATAATATTCTTGCGGGTAAAAGCGGTATTGAAACCATCACCACTTTTGATACCAGCAGCTTCAGTTCCAGATTCGGGGGCGCCGTCAAAGGTTTTGAAGTCGACCAGTACATCCCACGCCGTGATGTCAAGAAAATGGATCCTTTCATCCATTACGGCATCGCTGCCGGCTGCCAGGCGGTCGAAGATTCAGGGATCAGTGTAGAGACCAGCAACCCGGAACGTATCGGGGTCGCGATCGGTTCCGGTATCGGGGGTATTTCATCGATCGAGAAGGGCTATGCGTCATTTTTGAAAGGCGGGCCGAAAAAAATCTCGCCGTTCTTCGTGCCGCAGAGCATCATCAACATGATTTCAGGCAACCTGTCGATCAAGTACGGGTTCCAGGGACCGAACATCGCAATCGTGACGGCCTGTACCACGGGCACGCACAATATCGGCGAGTCGATGCGCATCATCGCCTATGGCGATGCCGACGTGATGATCGCCGGCGGCGCCGAAATGGCAACCACCCCGACCGGGCTTGGCGGCTTTGCCGCGGCCCGCGCCCTGTCGACGCGCAACGATGATCCACAGCATGCCAGCCGGCCCTGGGATCGCGACCGGGACGGTTTCGTGCTTGGTGATGGAGCGGGCGTGGTGGTGCTGGAAGAATATGAACATGCGAAGAAACGCGGCGCGAAGATCTATGCCGAGCTGATCGGATTCGGGATGAGTGGTGACGCGTTTCATATGACACAGCCGCCGGCGGGTGGCGAAGGTGCGGCACGCTGCATGCGCAACAGTTTCGACGATGCAGGGATCGATGCGACCGCGATCGATTATATCAATGCACATGGTACGTCCACGCCGGCGGGGGATATCGCTGAAACCAAGGCGATCAAGTCGGCGTTGGGTGCACATGCCACCAAGGTGGCAATCAGTTCCACCAAGTCGATGATCGGGCATCTGCTCGGCGCAGCCGGCGGTGTCGAGGCCGTTTTCTCGGTGCTGTCTATCCGCGACCAGGTGGCACCGCCGACGATCAACATCGAGAACCAGGATCCTGAATGTGACCTGGATTTCGTGCCCAATACGGCCAGGGAAATGAAAATCGATGTCGCCGCATCGAATTCGTTCGGTTTTGGCGGTACCAATGGCACACTGGTGTTCAAAAAGCTCTAGCCCGCCTTTCTCACCACCGTTCGTCGCAAGACGGTGCAAGGGTGCGGCCTGGGTGATTTTCACGTCCGGCGAGCGCGCAGGCATGGTCGACACGCCGGCCGGACCAGGGTCGGCCGGGGCGTGTCATGCTGTCGACGCAGTAGACGGATGGTGAACGATGCCGGCCAGTCCAAGTTCAGACTGATGAAGCTGGACGATGTGTGTCATGTCCATTGCCTCGGCCATGTGGTCGATCTGCACAGGCTGCAGGCAACAGACCCAGACCGTTTCCCCTTTCTGCTGCAAAGCCTGGCTGGCGGCGGTGGCTTGAGCCGTTACGATATTTTGTTCGCCTATCCGCAACAATCCCTGGTATTGCATTCGTTGTCTGCACTGCGCGGTCCCTTTGCCGCCGGGCAGACTGATTTTCTGGCGGCACTGGAGCGCTGGTATCTGTCACAGCGTTGTGACACAGACGGTTCGACAGGACCGCTGTTCAGCGGTGGCTGGTTCGTCTATCTCGGCTACGAGCTCGCACAGCAGATCGAGCCGACGCTGCGGCTGCCACCGAGTGCTGACCGGTTTCCGCTTGCTTTCGCAACCCGTTGTCCGGCGGCACTGATCGTCGACCGCATTGCGGGCAAGACCTGGCTGGTCTGCGAACCCGAATACGGCGACTGTATGGCACCGCTGCAGCAGGCGGCTGCACGGTCTCGGCACGCCGCCCCGGAACCGGTGACCCGCAGACTGTTGGTCGATTCACTTCGCGAAGAAGCGGCCGAACAATTTCTCGAGGGTGTCGCCAGTATCCGCGATTTTATCCGTGAAGGTGATGTGTTTCAGGTCAACCTGTCGCGCCAGTGGCTGGCACGGCCTAGACCGGGCGTCAGTGCAGACCAGATCTATGCACAACTGTGCCGCTATAATCCGGCCCCTTTCGCCGCACTGGTATACTGGCAGGAGCATGCACTGCTGAGTTCATCACCAGAACGGCTGGTCAGTTGCCGGGATGGGCAGGTACAGACCAGGCCGATCGCCGGCACCCGGCCAAGGGCGGAATCCAGGTCTGCCGACCAGGGGTTCGCCGCGGAATTGATGGCCCATCCAAAGGAGCGTGCCGAGCATGTGATGCTGGTCGACCTCGAGCGCAATGACCTGGGCAGAGTCTGTGTGCCGGGCAGTATTCACGTCGATGAGTTTCTGACCCTGGAGACTTATGCACATGTGCACCATATCGTATCGAATATCAGCGGCCGGCTGCAGCCCGGGCTGACACCCGTGGACCTGATCAGGGCGGTGTTCCCGGGCGGCACTATTACCGGCTGCCCGAAAATCCGGTGTATGGAGATCATCGCGCAACTGGAACAGGCCGGGCGTGGGTTCTATACGGGTTCGATCGGCTACCTCGATCGCCGGGGCGACCTGGATCTCAATATCCTGATCCGCAGCCTGCTGGTGGGGCCCGGCCAGGTCTCGCTGCGGGCCGGTGCCGGTATCGTGCATGACTCGGAACCCGAACGCGAACTGCACGAAACCCGCAGCAAGGCGAGGGGGATGCTCCAGGCCTTGTGCGATGCCGACGGCTGGCCCGGGGTGCGGTCGTGACACCTGTCGACTGCCTGGTCGATGGCAGGCCGGCACAGCAGGTGCCGTTGACGGACCGTGGCCTGCAGTACGGGCATGGCGTGTTCGAGACCATCGCGTGGACCGGCGGCCGCGCCCAGTTCTGGCAACAGCACCTGCAGCGTATGCAGCGAGGCTGTGAACGGCTGCTGATTCCAATGCCGGAGCCTGCGCGGCTGTGGCAGGAAGTGAAGCAAGTGACCGCGGGACACACAGGGCCGGCGGTGGTCAAGATCACCGTGACCCGTGGTGATTCCGTGCGCGGTTACCTGGCTGACAGCCACAGCCCGGCACGGCGGATCGTGTGCCGTTTTCCGTGGCCAGAGAGGCAAAGCCCGGCTGAAGGGATCAGCCTGGCCCTGTGCAGGCAGCCAGTAGGGTATAATCCTTCACTGGCCGGCATCAAACACCTGAACCGCCTGGAACAGGTACTGGCCAGGCAGGAGTGGCGCAGCACCGAGTTCGGCGAAGGGGTGATGCTGGATCAGCAGAAGCACGTGATAAGCGGTACAATGAGTAATGTTTTTGTCGTCAAGGACGACAGGTTGCTGACCCCGGCGCTGTCAGGTGCAGGGGTTGAAGGGGTAATCCGGGGGGTCGTGCTGGAGCTGGCCGAAAAGCTGGGCATAGGCCCGCAGGTCGCGCCAGTGCCGTTACACCAGGTAGACTTGTGTTCTGAGATGTTTGTCACCAATAGTTTGATCGGTATCTGTCCGGTCAAGCGCTTTAACGGAAAGGAATTTGCAAGCCCCGGAGAGGTCACTGCAACGTTGATAGAACAATTGGCAGACAGCCTGGAGCAATGACCGGGGGTTCGCTGTGGTGTTAAAAGAACGATAACAGATGTATGGGTGAGATGAAGAGTCTAATATTGAAAGCGGCAGGTGTCACGGTACTGGCGATCAGCCTTATTCTTGGTTGGGTATTTCTGGATTACCAGGAATTTCTGTCGGCACCGCTGAAGATCGAGGACGAGAAAACCGTGCTGCAGGTTAAAAAAGGCATGTCGATCGCGGCGGTGGCCGCTGCACTGCACAAGCGCGGGATACTCGGTAACCGGGCTTATTTCAAATGGCATGCGCGCTTGAGCGGCAAGGCACACAAGATTCACGTTGGCGAATATCATATCAAGCGCGGCGCAACCCCCCGCAGTTTTTTCGTGCAGTTGGTGACTGGTGACATCCACCGTAACACGATCACTTTTATCGAGGGTTGGACGTTCAAGCAGATGATGCAGAAGATCAACCAGCACCCGGACCTGACGCATGAGCTCAAAGGCCTGAAACCGGCCGAAATCATGGCCAAGATCGGTAAGCCCGGGGTGCATCCGGAAGGCAGGTTTTATCCAAGTACCTATAAGATCGACAAGGGCTCGTCGGATATCGATCTGCTCAAGCGCGCCTACGCGCTGATGGAGAAGAAACTGAACGCGGAATGGCAGAAACGGGACAAGAATCTGCCGCTCAAGACCCCCTACCAGGCGTTGATACTGGCTTCGGTGGTGGAAAAGGAAACCGGGACACCCTCAGAGCGGCCCAGGATCGCCGGTGTTTTCGTACGCCGGTTGATCAAGGGCATGAAGCTGCAGTCCGATCCGACCGTGATCTACGGGATGGGGGAAAAGTACAAAGGGAATATACGGCGCAAGGACCTGCGCAAGGATACCCCGTATAACACCTATACACGTTATGGACTGCCGGTGACACCGATTGCGATGCCATCGGGGGAGGCCATCGAGGCGGTGCTGCATCCGGCCCCCGGCGACGAGTTGTATTTTGTCGCGCGTGGCGATGGCAGTGGCAGTCATAAATTTTCAAAGACATTGCGTGAACACAACAACGCAGTGATCAAGTACCAACTCAAGGGGAAAGCACGGCCTTTTTCCTCCTATCCGAAAAAGAAAAAGTCCAAATAGCGGCATGCAAACAGCTAGCCCGCATTGCTCACCACCCTTCTACTGCGACGGCGCCATGGCACGCCCTGGCTGGCTTTCGCTCGGTCGGCGTGCTCGACATAGTGCCGGCTATGCCTGCGC
>JALUUZ010000530.1 GCA_027021095.1 Gammaproteobacteria bacterium | reverse complement strand
TGCTATTCAGCTTTGTCATGGTTGATGGTCCGGTCCGTTGTTTCAGAGGTTCCGTTAATGGTTACTTTACTGCTGTCAGGCGCCAACTGGACTGGCGAGCGTAGTGCGACACCATCGAGCAAAACAGTATTTTCGCGCAATTTCAGGCGCCGATCAATAAACCATTTGATCACCAGCGGGTAGAGCCGGTGTTCCTGTTCGAGTACCCGTTCGGCCAGCGACAGCGCATCGTCGTCCGCATGCACCGGCACCCGCACCTGGGCGATCAGCGGTCCGGCATCGAGCTCTGCGTTGACGAAGTGTACCGTCACACCGTGTTCGGTATCGCCGTTTTCGAGCACCCGCTGGTGGGTCTTCAGGCCAGGGAACTTAGGTAACAGTGACGGATGGATATTCACTAACCGTCCGTAGTAATGGTCGACAAACTCTTTGCTCAGGATGCGCAGGTAACCGGCCAGGACTACCAGGGCCGGATGGTAGCGGTCGATACACTGCATCAGCGCCAGGTCGAACTCAGCACGTGTAGTATAGCGCTGCGGGTCGATAAAATGGGTATCGACCCCGGCCCGGTGTGCCCGCTGCAGACCGAAGGCGTCTTGGTTGTTGCTGATCACCGCGCTGACCTGGGCATCGATCACACCGTCATGCGTCGCGTCGAGTATCGCCTGCAGGTTGCTGCCGCTGCCTGAAATCAGTACCACGATCGACGCCGGCCTAGCCCGCATTGCTCACCACCGTTCGTCTATTGGCGCGCCCCTTGCCTGCGCGCTCCCCGGTCGCGAAAGCCACCCATGCCGCACCCTTGCACCGTCTCGCGACGAACGGTGGTGAGAAATGCGGGCTGGTGGCTGCTGCCTGTTGCATCGCGGGAGTCAGTTGATCAGCACTTGCCGTGGGTGGTCGAGTGTGGTGATCTCACCGATCACACAGGCTTCCTGGCCCAGGGTGTGCAGCCGTTCGAGGATGGCCGGTGTCTGCTGCGGGTCTGTGACCAGCACGAAACCTATACCGCAGTTGAAGGCGCGGTACATTTCGTCTGCTTCGATATTGCCTTGTTGCTGCAGCCAGGAAAAGATCTCCGGCCTGTGCCAGGCCTGCGAGTCGACCACGGCGGTGGTCGATTTCGGCAGCACCCGTGGCAGGTTTTCCAACAGTCCACCGCCGGTGATATGCGCCATGGCGTGGAGATCGAACTCCTGCAGCAGTGCCAGCACCGGTTTGACATAGATTTTGGTCGGCGCCAGCAGTGTCTGCCCGAAGCTGCGGTCACCGAACTTGTCGTCGAGCTGAATGCCGGCCCGGTCGATCACTTTGCGAATCAGCGAGTAGCCGTTCGAGTGCGGCCCGCTCGAGGTCAGACCGATCAGCCGGTCGCCCGGGCGTACGGCTTCACCAGTGATCAGTCTGTTTTTTTCGGCGATCCCTACGCAGAAACCGGCCAGGTCGTAGTCGGCCTCGGCGTACATGCCGGGCATTTCCGCGGTTTCACCACCGATCAGCGCCACACCGGCTTCGCGGCAGCCGGTACAGATACCTTTGATCACGTTTTCCGCGACTTCCAGGTCGAGCCGGCCGGTCGCGTAATAATCGAGAAAGAACAGCGGCTCGGCTCCCTGGACCAGCAGATCGTTGACACACATCGCGACCAGGTCGATGCCGATGGTGTCGTGAATGCCGGTGTCGATCGCAAGCCGCAGCTTGGTGCCGACACCGTCAGTGCCGGACACCAGTACCGGCTCGCGGTAGCGGTCCAGTGGCAGCTCGAACAGCGCGCCAAAGCCACCCAGGCCGCCAAGTGTCTCCGGTCTGCTGGTGGCCTGCACCAGCGGCTTGATACGCTCGATGAGCTGGTTACCCGCGTCTATATCCACGCCGGCATCGCGGTAATTCAGTGTGCTGGTCTCGGGTGTAGAATGTGATTTATCGGTCAACAGCGGTTCCTGGTTCAGTTGAGGCTGCAAACATTATACACAGTATTATAATTTAATGGAGGTTCCGGCCACTGTTGCGTTTGCTGAACGCACTGCAGGGATTCCACGATGGCTGCCTAAACTTCTTGATTGGGCGAGGGATTCTTTGTAAGAATGGGACCAGTACAATGTGATAGAATGCGCTTGAACCGGTCAGCTGCCGCGCCCGAAAGGGTGTGCCCAGTTGCCTGAATTGTGTTCGACGATCGTGTCGGCCCGGATTCCGCTGTATAGAGGATTGGTTATGCCCAGGCTAGTGATTATTTTGGTGACAACACTGTGTGCTTTTTCGGTACAGGCCGCAACACAGGTAAGCCGGCTGTATGAAGCGGAAGTCAAGGTCAGTGACGAGGGCACCGGGACACGCGAACAGGCGATTCAGCAGGGCCTGAAGCAGGTGCTGACCCGGGTATCCGGCCGCAGCAGCATCGCGGCACGGCCGAAAATCGTCGAAGCGATGGCGGTGCCGGCCAAGTACGTGGTGCGCTATGAATACCGTCAGCAGGGTGAACAGACCAGGCTCTGGATCAAATTCAACCGTGCTACGGTCAACAACCTGTTGCTGCAGGCCGGGTTGCCGATCTGGGGGCAGCTGCGGCCCGTGACCCTGGTCTGGCTTGCCGTCGAGGACGGCGCCAAGCGCATTATCGTCAGCAGTGCCAGCCAGTCCGACATCAGGAAGCTGCTGGTGCAAAACGGCCGGCGGCGGGGTGTGCCGTTACGTTTTCCGCAGATGGATCTGCAGGATACCTCCAAGGTGCGTTTCAGTGATATGCGCATCGGTTTCCTGGACAATATCGAGCAGGCATCCGAACGGTATCAGCCGGATGCGATACTGGTCGGTTACATGCGCTGGCAGGGTGCGGCCAGGGGCTGGACTGTCAAGTGGCGGCTGATCGCCAAGGGCAGCCGGCATGCATGGACTGCCAGTGGTAAAGACAAGCCCCGCGTGCTGGGCAGCGCCATCGACAATATGACAGACAGGCTGGCTAAAGTGATGGTCAGCAGCAGCCCGGTGGCGACGCGTGTGACCGGCAGGTCGAAATTCTTCGTTGCCGTGTCCAACATCAACAGCCTCGAAGACTACGCGAATGTCAGCAAGCACCTGGCGGCATTGAGTATGGTGACCTCGGCCAAGGTCGTCAAACTGAGTGACAGCAAAGCCGTGTTTGCGGTTTCCACCAATGTATCCTCCGAGGCAGTGCAGCAGGCGATTGCCGGGGCAGGAATTCTGGTCAAGGAGAAAGACGACACACAAATGGAAGATCCGAATTTTTCACGTTCCACGAACAGCCCTGATACCAGCCAGGATCTGCAGAATACAGTGTTCTACCGGTACAAGAAACAGTGAGTCTGTCCCACATTCCGAATCTTATCAGTACACTGAGGATTCTGATTGTTTACCCGGTCGTTCTCTACCTTTACCAGCAGCAGTATTTTCTGGCGCTGGTGCTGTTTCTTGCGGCCAGCGTCAGTGACCTGATCGATGGCTTCCTGGCGCGCCGGTTCAACTGGACCTCGCGGCTGGGCGGCTGGCTCGACCCGATCGCCGACAAGCTGCTGCTCGATTCGGTGTTTTTGACACTCTGGCTCATGAAGCTGGTGCCGTTGTGGCTGCTGGTGTGTGTGCTTGGCCGCGACCTGATCATCGTGCTGGGTGTGATCATCTACTATTTCAAGATCGAAAAGGTTGCCGCCAGGCCGACACTGATCAGCAAGGTCAATACTTTTATGCAACTGGTGCTGTGTATTGCGATTCTGCTGAGCGAAAGCCTGCGCGCCGCCGGGTGGGGAGCGATACCGTCACCCGTGCTTTACGGCGGTATGCTGATCGTGCTCGGGTTGACGGTGATCAGCGGTGTCGGTTATGTTGTGATGGGTGCCAGGCGCGCGCTGCTGCTGCGCGGGAAAAGCGCCTAGCCCGCGTTTCTCACCAGCGTTCGTCGCGAGACGGAGCCAGGGTGCGGCATGGGCGGCTCTCGCGGCCGGGGAGCGCGCAGGCGAGGCAGGGTGCGTTGTACGCACCACCACGGCAAATCGCATCACGCTGTGCCGTCGCAATAGAAGGGTGGTGAGAGTAGGCGGTAGTTTGCCGGTGGCATGCGCAACCCGGCGGAAACAAAAAACAGTCCTCAACGACAGGACCTCAAGGCATTCTAATGAGCGAATCACAAAAATGGTTTATTCTGACGGCGATCGCTGGTTTTGCGCTGTTATTGTACCTGCTGGCGCCGGTGTTCGTGCCGTTTCTGGCCGCCGCGACGCTGGCTTACCTCGGTAACCCGTTGGTGCAACGCCTGCAGCGCCTGCGCCTGCCGCGGTCGTTGGCAGCGGTCGTGGTGTTTGCAGTCCTCTTTGCCACGGTCACGCTGGCGTTCGTGCTTGCCGTGCCGGTCATCGAGAAGCAGATCTCGGTGCTGATCGGCGAGTTCCCGGCATACGCCGAAAAGCTGCGCAAGGACGTGATCAATCCGTTGCTGGTCAGGCTCGGTTTCGCCGATGTGCAGATCGACAGCAAGACGATGCAGCAGGCATTGATGGAACACTGGAAAGGAGCGGGCAAGAGCCTGGCGAACCTGTTCGGTATCATCAGCAGTTCCGGCGCGGCAGTGATTCAGTTTCTGGCCAACCTGGTGCTGATCCCGGTGATTACCTTCTACCTGCTGCGGGACTGGGACAAGCTGCTGGACCGGTTGCAGGCCCTGGTGCCACGTGACAAGGCGAAGACCGTCAGCAGGCTGTTTCGTGAGTCCGACCAGGTTCTGGGGAGTTTTCTGCGTGGTCAGTTCCTGGTCATGCTTGGACTCGGCCTGATCTATTCAGTCGGCCTGTCGTTGCTCGATCTGAAACTGGCGTTTCTGATCGGTATGACCGCGGGCCTGTTGAGTTTCGTGCCTTACCTGGGGTTTATCGTCGGCCTGCTGATCGCCAGTATCGTGATGCTGACGCACAATCCTGACTACACCCAGCTGGGCTGGGTGGCGCTGGTGTTCGGGGTCGGCCAGGTCATCGAAAGCGTACTGCTGACCCCGTGGCTGGTCGGTGACCGGATCGGCCTGCACCCGGTGGCGGTGATTTTCGCAGTACTGGCCGGCGGACAGTTGTTCGGTTTTGTCGGTGTGCTGCTGGCCTTGCCCGTGGCCGCCGTCACCGTCGTCTGGCTGCGGCACGCGCATGAACAGTACCTGCAGAGCAAGGTCTACGACAGCGCCAACTGATCCGCCGTTCAGTCGATGAAGCAAGTCCAGCTGCCACTCGGGGTTTCGTTCAACGGCTATGCCACCTTCGCCAACTTTCTGCCCGGCGACAACCGGCTCGCGCTGGAGGCCGTCCGCAACGGCCTCGCGGTGCCGGCGGCGGAGTTTCGCTGTTTTTATCTATGGGGGCATGCCAATACCGGCAAGTCCCACCTGCTGCAGGCCGCCTGTCAGCATCTGTCAGAGCAGGAGAGTCCGGCAGCCTTTATTCCGTTGGAGCAGGTGCGCCGGGAAAGTCCGCAACTGCTCGATGGCCTGGGCAGCCTCGAACTGGTCTGTCTGGACAACCTGGAGCAGGTCAGCGGCGACCCGGACTGGGAGCGTGCGGTGTTCAACCTGTTCAATCAGCTCAGGGAAAACAACCGTTGCCTGCTGGTCAGCGCCAGGCGTAATCTCGGCGAACTGGGCCTGCGGCTGCCGGACTTGGTGTCGCGCATGCAGTGGGGCGTGAATTTCAGGCTCGGGGCGCTGTCCGATCAGCAGAAAAAACAGGCGCTGACGCTGCGTTGCGCGAGCCGTGGCATCGAGCTGCCCGCCGAGACTGTCAGCTACCTGCTGAACCACAGTTCTCGTGATCTTGGCAGCCTGAGCAGCACAGTCGATCAGTTGGTCGACGCGGCGATCGAGCAACGGCGGCAGCTGACCATTCCGTTTGCCAAGCAGGTATTGAACCTGTAGGGTGCGTACGACACACCCTGCCGATGTAAGGCACCCGGAGACTGCTTGGAGCCTGAACCCGCGGTCCGCTAGTTTTTTCTGCAACATTGCCTCGCTCAGAGGCGGCGCAGAAAAAACTAGCGGGCCGCGGGAGCATTCAGGCGGGGGTTGTCAGGATCACGACCTGTCACGGCGCACCTTCATTGCGCCGTCGCAGTAGCAGGGTGGTGAGCAATGCGGGCTAGCCGGTACGGCCTCGTGTAGCCTGTCTGCGTACATACAGGATCGCCGCCATGAACCACAACAGGCTCAGCGCTACCTCCGCCAATGCATACCAGCGGTAGCCGGGGACCGCCCAGGCTTCCATGACACCGTGCGAGAAATACAACAGTGTCAGGAACAGTGACCACTGGTAGGTTTTGACATGGCCTTTGAAAAGACCAGGGCCGATCAGTAACAACGGCGCCAGCAGAACAAACAGTGTGGCACCGGTGGCGGTTGGCGACAGTGTACCGGCGTCGAGTTGTTGCAGCTGCCAGCTGAGCAGCAGTGGAAACAGCAGCAGCCAAGTACCGAATGTGGTGTATTGATAGAAAGTTTTCATTGCAGTCCTAGCGGCCCGTGCGCTGCCACTGCATCGCCCGCGCGATACGCGCCAGCCTAGCGCCTTGCGCGCGGCACAGTGCGATTTCATCGTCACTGAGTTCGGCGTCGTTGTCGGAGCCGGCGACATGGCTGGCGCCGTACGGGGTGCCGCCGCTGCGT
>JALUUZ010000529.1 GCA_027021095.1 Gammaproteobacteria bacterium | reverse complement strand
CTGTGTCGAATGCTGTGTCCGGCTGGCCAGCGTACGCACCTCGTCGGCGACGACTGCAAACCCACGGCCCTGTTCACCGGCACGGGCCGCCTCGATCGCCGCATTCAGTGCCAGCAGATTGGTCTGTTCGGCAATGCCCCTGATCACATCCAGTACAGAACCGATATTGTCGGTCTCTTTTTCAACCTCGCTGATCATGTCCGCGGTAGCCTGCACCTCCTTGGCCAGACCGTTGATCGCTGCAATCACTTCCTTGACGACCCGGTTACCCTGACCGGCTTCCCTGTCCGCCTCCTTGGCCGCCTCCGAGGCCTGCATCGCATTACGTGCGACCTCCTGTACCGTGGACGTCATCTCGTTCATCGCCGTGGCAGCCTGTTCGGTCTCGCTCAGCTGACGCTGAATATCGCTGCGTGTCTTGTGGCTCGCATCAGTCATCTCCGCAGACACGACCGACAACCTGCCGGAAACACCGGACAGTTTTTCGATCATCTCGTCGAACCGGCCGATCAGCTTGTTGAACGCCTCACCGGTCATGCCGACGTCATCATTGCTGCGCACCACATAACGGTGTTTCAGATTCGAAGTCGTCACCGCTTCATCGATGTGGCGCTTCAACAGCCTTATCGAGGCAAGCAACGACTGGTGAACGTAACTGCCGTAGAGAAAAATCAGCGCCGCCGCCACACTGGCGACCACCAGGTAGTCGGCGCCGTTTTTAACCTCCTCGTCAGTCCAGATAAACAAGCCCAGTGCAAGCACCGCCAGGCTCGCAAACAAAACCACCGAAAAAAGTCTGACCCTGACCCGAATCCCGCTGTATGCCATAGTACCCTCTGTCTTTCAATTCCACGTGCTGATTGGGAAATAAAACGAAAATTTCGATAAAAGACTCAATGCAATAAGCATACCGCGTGAACCGCTATCCCTTCCTTGCGCCCGGTAAACCCAAGCCACTCCGTGGTAGTCGCCTTGAGGTTGAGTTGCGCCGGTGCAATGTCGAGATCATGGCTGAGCTTTTCCTGCATCGTGCCGAGGTAGGGGGCCAGTCTCGGGGCCTGGGCAATTATCGTAATGTCGACATTGGCGACGCTCAGTTGCTGTTGTTTCAGCAGCACCAGCACCCTGCGCAACAGGATCCGGCTGTCGATATCCCGGTACTGCGCATCGGTGTCCGGGAAATGCCGGCCTATGTCACCCAGGCCTGCCGCCCCCAGCAACGCATCACACAGCGCATGAATCACCACGTCCCCATCCGAATGCGCAGCAAACCCATACTCGAACGGAATCCGCACCCCGCCAAGCATGATCCCGTCACCTTGCTGAAACGCATGCACATCGAAACCGTGGCCGATTCTCATGTCAGTCTTTCATCCGTAGCACTTGCCGCGCGGGCGTGTAAAAAACATTCCGCCAGTAACAGATCCTCCTGGCTGGTGACCTTGATGTTATCAGCGCGCCCGGGGACCAGCCTGACCCTGTGCCCGGCCCGTTCCACAGCCTCGGCATCGTCTGTCACCAATGCACCCTGCTCGATCGCCTGGCGCAGCGCATCCTGTAACACCGCATAACGAAACATCTGCGGGGTCAGCGCACGCCACTTGTCTGCGCGTTCGATCGTCGCGACACACTCACCCTGTGCATCGGCCTGTTTCAGCGTATCGGTCACCGGGGCGGCCAGCAGGCCGCCGACCGCATGCCCGTCAAGCACTGTGAACATGTTGTCTACGTCCTGCCGGGTCAGACAGGGCCGCGCTGCATCATGCACCAGTACCCAGTCGTCGTCCCGTGCTGACTGGCGCAGAGAACGCAGTGCATTGTCGACCGAATGACAGCGCTCCTTGCCGCCGGTTACGGTGTACACCGGCTTGTGCCCCTGCCAGCCAAGCTGCGGCCAGTACTCATCCTGTGCCGAAATCACGACCACGATCCCACGCACGCGCTCGATCCGGTCGAATACCGCGAGCGTATGTGCAAGGAGTGCCTTGCCGGCAACGGAAAGGTATTGTTTGGGAATCGCCGAACCCAGGCGCCGGCCGGCACCGGCGGCAGGAATCACCACCCACGCGTCCTGGGCTTGCTCACGGCTGCTCATTTACTTCTTTTTGGTATCGATGACCTGGAAAAAGGTTTCGCCAGGCTTGACCAGCCCCAGGTCGGCACGGCCGCGCTCCTCGATCGCTTCAAAACCCTTTTTGAGATCGATCACTTCGGCACGGAGTGCAAGATTACGCTCTGACAGCTTGCGGTTGTGTTCTGCCTGCTTGGCGACACGCCGCTGCAGCCCGATCAGGTCGGTAAGACCACCACCGCCAAACCACAACTGGTATTGCAGTGCGATAAAAACAAACAGTAGTCCTGCTACGAGCAAACGTAAAGTCATCGTCTGATTTCCACCGGGCCCTGTGTCAAGTATGGCGCACTCCGCGCTGAATTAATACTCCGGGACTTGGCCCATCATTGTCTGAACGCCGCCCGGCCCGCATAACTGGCCTTGTCACCAAGAAATTCCTCGATACGGATCAACTGGTTGTACTTCGCGACCCGGTCTGAACGCGACAGTGACCCGGTTTTGATCTGGGTCGCGGTGGTCGCCACTGCCAGGTCGGCGATCGTGGTATCCTCTGTCTCGCCGGAGCGGTGCGAAACCACGGCCGAATAACCCGCGTCGGCAGCCATGGCGATCGCCTCCAGCGTCTCGGTCAGCGTCCCGATCTGGTTGAACTTGATCAGAATCGAATTGGCGACACCCAGGTCAATTCCCTTCTTAAAGATACTGGTATTGGTCACGAACAAGTCATCACCCACCAACTGGGTCGTCTGACCGAGTGTTCGGGTCAGCAACTCCCAACCCTTCCAGTCATCCTCCGCGAGGCCATCCTCGATGGTAATGATCTGCGGATACTTTTCCTTCCAGGCCGCCAGGAATTCAACAAAACCCTCCGAACTGTACTTTTTCTCTTCGGATTTCAGCAAGTATTCCCCTGCCTGGTAGAACTCCGAACTTGCAATATCCAGGCCCAGGCAGATCTCCTCACCGGGTGTGTAACCGGCGTTTTCGATAGCCTGCAAGATGACCTCGATCGCTTCCTGGTTCGACTTCAAATCCGGCGCAAACCCGCCTTCATCACCAACGGCTGTACTCATTCCCTTTGCCGCCAGCACCTTGGCCAGTTGATGAAACACCTCGGTCCCGTAGCGGATCGCCTCAGCAATGCTGGGCGCACCGACCGGCAGGATCATAAACTCCTGCACGTCGACATTGTTGTCGGCATGCTCACCCCCGTTGATGATATTCATCATCGGTACCGGCAGTGTATAGCGCTGCTGTGCGACGAGCGACTGAAACAGTGGCAGTCCACGATGCTGCGCGGTCGCGTGCGCGCAGGCCAGTGAAACCGCAAGAATGGCGTTGGCACCAAGGTGCTTTTTGTTGTCCGTGCCGTCGAGTTCGCACATCATCCTGTCGACCTCCGCCTGCTGCGCGGCGTCCTGGCCAAGCAATGCGTTTTTGATTTCGGTATTGACATGCCCGACTGCAGTCAGTACCCCTTTACCACCAAACCGCCCGGGGTCACCGTCACGCAGTTCCAGTGCCTCGTTCTGCCCGGTCGACGCGCCGGACGGTACCGCCGCACGCCCGCGCGCGCCGGATTCAAGCACCACCTCTGCTTCGACCGTTGGATTTCCGCGGGAATCGATGATCTCCCGCGCCTTGATGTCTACTATTCGTGTCATGTATTCTCCGAACAAATTGTTTTTCTTGAGCGCATACGACGCTCCATGTTGATGGTATCAACCCACCGCCAATTGAATTCAATGAGCCAGCTACAGACTTGCTTCAAGAAACGGGCTGCGTTTGACCGTGGCATCCAGCTGTTTGAGCGTCTCGAGCAGTTCCTGCATGCGGTGCAGCGGCCAGGCATTAGGACCATCACTGAGTGCCTTGTCCGGGTCAGGATGCGTCTCCATGAAAACCCCGGCCACACCGGCAGCCACGGCCGCCCTGGCGAGTACCGGCACGTATTCACGCTGCCCCCCGGAACTGCTCCCCTGGCCTCCAGGAAGCTGCACCGAGTGGGTGGCATCGAACACGACCGGACAGCCCGTGTCACGCATCGCCACCAAGGCCCGCATATCGGACACCAGGTTATTATAACCGAACGACACACCACGTTCACAAACCATGATCTGCCGGTTCCCGGCCTCGACTGCCTTGTCGACGACATGCTTCATATCCCACGGCGCCAGGAACTGGCCTTTCTTGATATTGACCGGAAGCCCCTGGCGCGCCACGTTCTGGATAAAATTGGTCTGCCGGCACAAAAACGCCGGTGTCTGCAACACATCGACGACCGACGCCACCTCGTCCAGCGGGGTGTCTTCATGCACATCGGTGAGAACCGGCACACCGATCTCTTTTTTGACCGACTCGAGAATCTGCAGCCCCTTCTCCATTCCCAGGCCGCGAAAACTCTTGGTCGACGAACGATTGGCCTTGTCGAACGAAGACTTGTAGATAAACGGCATGTCCAATGCCGCACTGATCTCCTGCAAACGCCCGGCGGTCTGCTGTGCCAGGGTTTCGCTCTCAATGACACACGGGCCGGCGATGACAAACAGCGGGTGCTCCAGTCCTGCCTCGAAATTCAATAACTTCATACACGCACCGCCTCATTCTTCGTCGCCTCGTGGCGGGCGACCGCCGCCTGGATATAACTGGTAAACAATGGATGGCCGTCTCTCGGCGTGGAAGTGAACTCCGGATGAAACTGGCAGGCGACAAACCACGGATGTGACGGAATCTCGATCATCTCGACCAGGTTCTTATCGGCCGAATATCCCGAAATCACCAGTCCCGCCTGCTCCAGCCGTTGGCGGTAACCATTGTTGAATTCATAACGATGCCGGTGACGCTCGATGATCTTATCGGCACCATAGATCTTTCTGCTGAGCGAATCTGTCTTCAAGCAGCACTCCTGGCCGCCGAGCCGCATGGTGCCACCAAGATCCGAGTCCTGGCTGCGATGCTCGACCTGGCCGCTGGCGTCGGTCCACTCGGTAATCAGCGCGATCACCGGGTTGGGCGTGTCCGGTTCGAACTCGGTACTGTGCGCCCCTTCGAGGCCGGCGACATGGCGTGCATAGTCGATCACTGCCACCTGCATGCCGAGGCAGATACCAAGATAGGGAATACCCTGTTCGCGCGCATAGGCCGCTGCCTGGATCTTGCCTTCGATCCCGCGCTGGCCGAAACCGCCCGGCACCAGGATGGCATCCATCCCCTGCAGACAGCCGGTCCCCTCCGACTCGATTTTCTCCGAATCGATATAGACGATCTCGACCGCCGTCGCGGTCTTGAAACCGGCATGCGCCAACGCTTCGTTCAAGGACTTGTAAGACTCGGTCAGATTGACATACTTGCCGACCATCGCGATCCTGACATGGTGTTCCTGGCGCTCGATCGCATCGGCGACCTGCTGCCATTCACTCAGATCCGCCTCGTTGACATTCAGGCTGAGCTTGTTGACGACGATACTGTCCAGCTTCTGTTCATGCAACAGCAGCGGAATGGTATAGATATTTTCCACGTCCATCACCGAGATCACCGCATTGGGTTCGACATTGGTAAACATCGAGATCTTGCGTTTTTCCTCCTCGGGAATGCGCCGGTCTGCACGGCACAGGATGATGTCCGGCTGAATACCGATCGAGCGCAGCTCCTTGACCGAATGCTGCGTCGGCTTGGTTTTGACTTCGCCCGAAGTCGGCACATAAGGCAATAAAGTCAAATGAATATACAGAACGCGGTCACGGCTGAGTTCCAGTCCCATCTGCCGGATCGCTTCCATGAACGGCAGCGACTCGATGTCCCCGACGGTACCACCGATCTCGACCATTGCAATCTCTGCATCCCCGGCGCCTTCGAGAATACAACGCTTGATTTCGTCGGTCACATGCGGAATCACCTGCACCGTTTTGCCGAGATACTCGCCGCGCCGCTCCTTGCGAATCACGTTTTCATAGATTTGCCCGGTGGTGAAGTTATTGCGCTTCGTCATCGGGGTACGAACGAAACGCTCGTAGTGGCCCAGGTCGAGATCCGTCTCCGCGCCATCGGCGGTAACGAACACTTCACCATGCTGAAACGGGCTCATGGTGCCGGGATCGACGTTGATATAAGGATCCAGCTTGAGCATGGTCACATTCAGGCCCCGGGCCTCGAGAATGGCGCCGAGCGAAGCCGAAGCGATGCCTTTTCCCAACGAGGAGACCACACCACCAGTAATAAAGATAAAACGGGTCATTTTCTGTCTGCAAAGAGGTTTATGGCTAGTGTAGCCTATTGGCTACGGCTGGGAGTGTAAAATACCAGAATATCGTCATTTACTCAATCCAGGCAGGCAGTCAGCTGCCACAAGCACTTTTGCCGGCATCAATCCGGCTGATCAGGTTGGATATATTTTGTACTAACGGGATGTCATGGTCACTACCTGCCACGGTGATTCGTGCGCATGGCAGGTGGTGCGTACAACGCACCCTACTTTGGAGCATCACATTTATTTGTTGTAAATCCTTTGGTGTGCTTCGCACACCGTCATGAAGGGGCGGGATGTCTTGCATAGATTCACGGCAAGGCAAATCAAATAGTATCGCGTGGTGATTCTTCTACACACGATATTTCCTTGC
>JALUUZ010000528.1 GCA_027021095.1 Gammaproteobacteria bacterium | reverse complement strand
GCCGCAAAGCAAGTGGGACTGGGAAGATCCGCGCGGACCGCCGATGCTCAGCGCCGTGGTGCCCTTGTCGTTGCGGCAACAGCGTGTCGGCTACCTGGTCGTCGATTTCAACGGCCAGTCGATCGACCGTATTCTCGAGGTCGCCCCCCGTGCTCACAGCGGCAGCCTGGTGGTGGCGGAAATCAATCCCGATAACAAGCGTCGTAATGGATTGATACTGTACGACGACCTGCAGGGGCAGCGGTTTTCCAAGCCGGGTGCGTCGTCGATGTCATTGCAGGTGATCGATGGTGGTATTCTCTGGGAGGCGGTGCAGTCCAAGCCGGACGGCAATTTTATCAGTGCCGACGGCCTGTATCGTACCTTCTACCTCGAATATGAACCTTATGCCAACCGCCTGGTAAGCTGGCTGGTGGCAGTGCGGATCAACCTGAGTGAAGTCCGTGCGCCGTTCAACCGGATCCGCCTGGGAATCATCGTGCTGACCCTGATTGCGTTGATCGTCAGTTTCAGCCTGGCGCGTCTCGGCGCGGTACAGATTTCCTGGCCGATCATCAAGATGTCGAAGACCTTGAAGGAATATGCCGATGGCAACCACGAGGCGCGTGTACAGGTCAAGGGGGCCGAGGAAATCCAGCGGCTGGAGAGCGCGTTCAACTACATGGCCGACAAGGTCGACAAGGCGCAGCACATGATGCTGCAGAGCGACAAGCTCGCCAGTATCGGCCAGATGGCGGCAGGGATCGGCCATGAGATCAACAATCCACTGAACAACATCCTGTCGTTGACGAAACTGATGCTGCGCTCGGTACCGGCGGACGATGAGCGCCTGCGTAAGGACCTGTTGTCACTGCAGGAGGAGGGCAAGCGGGCCAGCGAGATCATCAACGGCGTCTTGAATTTTGCACGCCAGGTGAAGCCGCAATACTCGGCATTCGAGGTCGGGCCCTGGGTCGAGGAAACCATGCGCCTGGTCAGGCAGGCGGCGCGCGAGAAAAACATCAAGCTGTGTTTCAAGCTGGCACAGCCAATCGTGCTGAACGGTGACCGCAACCAGTTGCAGCAGGTACTGGTCAACCTGCTGCTGAATGCGATCCAGGCCAGCACACGTGATGCTGAAATCAGGATAGAAGTGGTGGTCGAGCCGCAGGACCTGCTGCTGCGCGTGGTCGACCAGGGCAGTGGAATCCGCGAAACCGATATGCCCAAGATCTACGACCCGTTCTTTACCACTAAGGAAGAAGGGCAGGGTACAGGGCTCGGCCTGTCGATCAGTCTTGGGATCGTCGAGCAGCATGGCGGTAAATTATGGTTGGAGAACAATGAAAACTCGGGGGTCAGTGCCTGTGTCAGGCTGCCGCTGCAACAGCGTACCTGAGCTGCCTGCGTACTGGCTTGCATTGTTCGTGACAGCCGGGATATGATTGATTCTCATGTAACAACCGATGAGAAGTCAATGTCTGTAGTTCCGTTGATTCTGTTTGTCGACGACGATCCAAAGGCCGGAGAGTTGATGCTGCGGTTTGCAGAGGATGCGCCGTTCGGGTGCAGGGTATTCAGCGATCCAAGGCAGGCGCTTGAATTCTTTAAGGAGTCCGGAGCGGACCTGGTGGTCACTGACCTGCGCATGCCGGGAATGACCGGGGTTGAACTTCTGGGCGCGTTGCGTCAGGTCGATACCGAGGTGCCGGTGATCATCATTACTGCGCATTCGACGGTGGACAATGCGATCGAGGCTCTGCGGCTTGGTGCGACTGACTTTATCAAGAAGCCGTTCGACATGGACGAGTTGATGCTGCTGATTCAGCATACGCTGGAGCACGTGCAGCTGCGAAAGGAGAACAAGATTCTCAAGCGCCAGTTGCGCGACGAGAAGACACGTTACGGCATGATCGGCAAGAGCCAGGTCATGCAGAGTATCTATGCGACGATCGACAAGATCGCCGATATCCGCTGCAACGTGATCATCGAAGGTGAATCCGGTACCGGCAAGGAGCTGGCGGCACGTGCGATTCACAACCAGAGCCAGTCCGCCGACAAGCCGTTTATCGTCATCGATTGTGGTGCGCTGACCGATACGCTGCTGGAAAGCGAGTTGTTCGGTCACGAAAAAGGCGCGTTTACCGGCGCTTCCAGCAGCAAGCAGGGGTTGCTGGAAGTCGCCAGCGGTGGAGTGGTGTTCCTGGATGAAATCTGCAATATCTCTGACAATATGCAGACCAAGCTGCTGCGTGTGGTGCAGGAGCAGCAGATCACCCGCGTCGGCGGGGTCAAGCCGATCGATATCGATGTGCGCTTTATCGTCGCGACCAACCGCAACCTGGAACAGATGGTGGCCGGCGGCAGTTTTCGTCACGACCTGTATCACCGGCTCAACGTGGTCAAGATCGAGCTGCCGCCGTTGCGTCAGCGCCGTGAAGACATTCCGGAACTGACACAGCATTTCGTCACCGAACTGGCGGGTCAGTACCAGCGTGACGTCAAGGGATTCGATGCCGGGTCGATGAAAAAGCTGTGCGACTATGACTGGCCTGGCAACGTGCGTGAACTGCGAAATGTCGTCGAGCGTCATATCGCACTGGCCGATGGCCCGGTGTTGGTGATCGACGAACTGTCGGCGAACCTGGAAGCGCAGCAGGCGCAGGGGATCGACGCCGATTTTCCAACCCTGGATGAGCTTGAGAAACGCTATATCCACAAGGTGCTGGAAAAATACAACGGCAACCGTGAAAAGACCGCGGCCACACTGAATATCAACAAGTCCACGTTATGGCGCAAGCTGCAACAGTACAACAACGGCGAAAGCAAAGCGTGATTTGCAATCCCGGCATTGCATAACAAGATCCGTCTGCGGGTGCTTGATTCGCCGCTTAGAGCTAACCGACTGAAAACAAAAAAGTAATTTTTATGGCCCGTAGATTGCGATCTGACTGGTACGTGCCCTGCGGGGTGTTTACCAGAAGGAGATCGAACTATGTCTACAAAAACGATACTGCGTTCACGTAAGTTTTTCTTGTCATCTGTGTTCATCAGCGCGATGCTGCTTTCTGCGGCCGCGTCCAGTGGTGATAAGCAGAAACAGGAGCTCGATGCACAACAACTGCAGCAGGCCATCAAGAAATTCACCGGCGGTGCCAAGCTGCTGAAGTCGGAGGCGGTTACATTGTGGACGCCGAATATCGCCGAGGCGGGTCATATCGTGCCGGTGCATATCAAGTCGTCGCTCGACCGTGTCGAACAGGTGGCTGTGCTGGTCGGCGGCAATCCCAAGCCGCTGGCGGCGACCTACCGTATCCCTGCCGGCAACATGTCGGTGTTGAAAAGCCAGGTCAAAATGCGTGGTACGAACCAGATCGTGGCGATCGTCAAGGCGAATGGGAAATATTACCAAGCCAGCAAAAAGGTCAAGGTCACCATCGGTGGCTGTGGTGGGGGCTAAGCTGATCGCGACGACAGGTCGTGACAATCACAACCTTATCGTGACGGTGCACGAAGCACACCAGTAGGGTGCGCTGTGCGCACCAATGTATCGACAATGATGCGGTATGGAAGGATCGTGTGTAGAAGGATGACCAGGTGATACGAGTCGATTTGTCGTGGTGTTGGTGCGTACAACGCACCCTACCTTGTCGTGACGGTGCACGAAGTGCACCAAAGGATTTACGGTAAAGCAATATCATGCACCAAATGTGTCGACAATGACGCGGCATGGGAGGGTCGTGTGTAGAAGGATGACCACGTAACGTGGTTCGATTTGCTTTGTCGTTTATATATGCAATATAGCCCGCCCCATCGTGACGGTGCACGAAGTGCACCAAAGGATTTACGGTAAAGAAATATCACGCCCTAAAGTAGGGTGCGTTGTACGCACCAATATATGGACAATAACGCGGTATGGAAAAATCGTGTATGGAAGAATACCACGTAACGCGATCCAATTTGTCGTGGTATTGGTGCGCACCCTACTCGTGGTTCGTGACCATGAAAGTCCGCTTGAACGTTCCCCGCCCTGCATTGAGTGAATAACTCCTCCCAACGGACTATGGAACGCTGTCTACAGGTCAGGTTATGCTGATATGCAGGGTCCAGGCCGAATCCCCCTGAACTCTGGCAATGAATTCAAGTCCTATCTACAGCATACAGCGAGGAGCTTATGGTCAAGTCATCGATTGAACGCTCGGTTGCACACAATAATTCAACACATCCTAACTTGTTGGCAAGTCTCGAGTTTCTGGTCATCATCCCACTGGTTCTGCTGCCGTTTTACGGCGCCGGCTACGGGGTTCCCGCAATCGTGCCGATCTCCCTGTTTTTGTGTTATGGCCTGCTGTCATGGCGTGTGGGGGCCGGTACGCGACTGTTGCCGGGCCGGCGCGGTAAGGTGTTCGAGCGCTCGCTGGAATTTCTGCTGCTGGTCAGCCTGAGTCTGTATGCGCTCGATTACCTGAGCAGTATAGTGGTGCTTGCCAAGATTCTTGTCGAGGGGTCGTTGCTCATTGCTTGTATGCGGAAACGGGAGTCAGGTCGTTCCGGTATCAACTTCGTAGCACTGCTGGTGTTGTTGCTGTTCGTGGTGGAGCTGCGCCCGGGTTTTATCACCCCTGAGCTGGTCAATGCGGTGTTTGCATTGAGTGCCGTGGTCAGTGCGGTCATGCTGGGGCGGATACTGGGGTTGTTGCACAAACGCCTGATCGCCGATGCACTGTCTGCCGGAAACCTGTTGTGCGGTGTCTTCAGTGTGTACATGGCTACCCTGGGGCGTATCGATCTCAGCCTGTTGTTTATCGGGCTGGGTGCGGTGTTCGACGGCCTGGATGGCGCAGCGGCTCGCAGGTTCGGCGCAACCCGCTGGGGTGTCTACAGTGACGATGTCGCCGACGCGGTGACTTATGGTATCGCGCCGGGAATGATCGTCGCATTGCAGCTTGGGTTGCCGAGTCTGGATGCGGTGCTGATCGGCAGCGCCTATGCATTGTTTACGATCGGGCGGCTGCTTTATTTTACGCTGAACAAGGCGAACGCGGATCCGGATTATTTTGCCGGCGCCCCCAGTGTGCTGGCTGGCATTCTCGTCGTGTCAGCGGTGTACCTGTTTGCTCCCCATGCCGCACTGATCGGCATGTTCGCCGGCGCTGCGTGTGTGCTGATGGTGACCTTCGATACCCGTTACCGGCACCTGGGGCGTTTTATCGCGAGTCGCAGAGCGGTACGCTGGGTCAGCCTCGCGGCTGCGCTGTTGTTGTTGCTCTTCGGCTTCCTGGGTTGGTCACGCCTCGCGGTCGGCTTGCTGTTTGCGGGTTGCCTGGTATACGGTTTTCTGCCGATGGTGCAGAAGTTCGTCAAGCTGGTGGGCAGTGTACGTCGATGATGCCTGCGGCTTTCTCTGTTTGTGGAGGATAAAATGAAAAACAGAACGCTCTTGTCAGTATTACTGCCGGCGGTGCTTTCCAGCAGCGCTTTGTTCGCTGCTGGAAAGCAGTGTATCCCTACCCCCCATCGCACGACGGGAACGCACTACAAGGCCGTGACTGTGCACAAGGTCGATGTCGGCCGTGGTGTGATCGTCAGCGGCCGTGTATTGTCGGCTGCCGATTGTCGGCCGATTGTCGGGGCGAAGATCGCTCACTGGCAGGCCGGGCGCAGTGGTGAGTATGAGGATCGCCTCTATGCCTACCTGTTTTCCGGCAAGTCAGGTCGCTATCGCTTTGAAACCGAGTGGCCCGCGCTGCCGGTGCCGCATATTCACTTTATCGTGACGGCGAAAGGATATAAAAAAGTCGAAACACAGTGGGTCGGGTCGGCGCCGCGGTCGGGCATCGTGTTCGATATAGTGTTGGAGCCGAAATAGTTGTTCTTGTCAATTGGAATTGCTTGGGATATTTTCCTGACTTGTGTCTGCTGAAGTGTGCTCTATCCGTGCCATACTCGCTTTTTAGCCTGTGCTGCTCCCCGTCCGCAGCGAGACGGCGTCAGGCGCGTCGTGCTGTCGCGGCAGGGGCGGCGTGAGCAAAGCGGGTGACTGGTTTACCTCGTATCAGAGATTCAAAGGCAGGAGCGTAAGTATGACCGACGAGACAACGGAAAAACAATATGAGTCTTCCCGTTCCAGCAGGCCTGTTGTCGTCAGAGAGTTCACACTGAAGAGCGAGCAGGCGCAGCGGGTTTTTCGCCGTAATTTTCAGTATGTTGACCACCACGCCTTTTCAATCAGTATTATTTCGAGGGCGCATGGGAATCACCTGCAGGCGGATAAGGCGGAACAGGCACTGAAGCAGGAATTCGAGCGGATCGGGACACTTCTGCAGCAGGACATGGAAAAGATAAAGCTGTTCCGCAACAAGCTTGGTATTTCGGAAGGAGGGTTGATGTCGAACCCGCAAAAGGTCAAGGCCGAAATTTCCGCCAACCTGTCGATGGAATATCTGCAGCTGCTGCGTGTGATGGATGAGTTCCTGTGCCTGTTCGAACCGCTGGTGATACTTGGTGAAATCGACTATGACCAGCGCCAGTCGATTACCTACGAGTGGCAGAGAAAAATGACCCGCTTGGCACGGGTGATCCGCCATCATGCAGATCACTTACGCAAGATACACCAGTCACAGAAAACCGAGGGTGCTGTCGATGGAGCCGAAGCTGTCGTCGACCCGGAAACAGATGTCGCAGGCGCAGGGATTTCAGCGGATATACCAATGGTAA
>JALUUZ010000527.1 GCA_027021095.1 Gammaproteobacteria bacterium | reverse complement strand
GTAGCTGCGCCAATCGATCCGGCGTTTGAATGCGCGCAGCACCGGTACGGTAAACATACCGACAAACCGCGTCAACAGGTTTTTCGAAAATTCTTTTTTGATCGAATGCAAAATCATCTTGGCGACGCCTTCACTGGCTTTCAGTGCCACGTTGCCGACAAAGCCGTCACAGACGACCACATCGACATCACTGGTATAGATATCGTCTCCTTCGACAAAGCCAATGTAGTTCAATGTCGTATCAGCCAGCCTCAACGCCGCCTCTTTGACTTTTTCATTCCCCTTGATTTCTTCTTCTCCGATATTCAGCAGCCCGATCCTGGGCCTGTCGATATTGTCAACCGCCTGCGCCAGGATCGACCCCATGATCGCAAATTGAAACAAGTGCTCTGCATCGCAATCGACATTCGCGCCAAGATCCAGGATATGCGTATGCCCCTGGAGTGAAGGCACGGTACTGATCAGTGCGGGACGATCGATGACAGAGAGGGTCTTCAGCACATAGCGCGCCGTAGCCATCAGCGCCCCGGTGTTCCCGGCACTGACACAGGCATCAGCACGCCCTTCTTTGACGAGATTGATTGCAACACGCATCGACGAGTCTTTTTTCTTGCGCAGCGCGACCGACGGCAACTCGTCCATCGACACGACTTGCGATGCGTGCTGAATACTCAGTCGTTCATTCGGTGTAAAACCGTGCTGGTCGAGACGGCGTTCGATTTCATCCTCGAGGCCGACAAGAACCAGGTTTACATTGGGATACTTATTGACTATCTTCAATGCAGCAGGGACCACGACATCAGGGCCTATGTCCCCACCCATTGCATCAAGTGCTATTCGAGCTTTGCTCATGCGCAAAATGTGAAAGCGACAGTGCCTTCATTCCATGTTAACAACCGAAAGATAACTGCAACACCGTTCACGAGGCCTGTGTTACAGCGGCAGGACTGGCTGGGCCGAACAAGATCAGTCCTCGTCGGAAGTCTTGTGGATTACCTTTCGTCCACGGTAATAACCGTCTGCACTGACATGATGCCGGATATGGGTTTCACCGGTTTCCACCTCACTCGATAACGCGGCTGACTCAGCTTTGTGATGCGATCTCCTCATGCCCCGCTTGGAAGGAGTTTTGCGGTTTTTCTGTACAGCCATAATTTTCTCCAAATTCAGTGCGAGCCTTAAGCTCACAATTAACTAATCAACAATTCAATGCGGTTTGGTCTTGCTTTTTCGAAGCCTGTCTTTCAATCCGGAAAACGGCTTCACCGTCGTTTCGTCAGCACCGGGCTCAGTCACCGGTTCGTGCGCTTGTGCGATATAGTCCCTGGCTGGACACACTGACAATGCGTGCCGGGCCACCAGTGGCAACGACAGTATCAACTCTTCCTCGATCAGACCGTACAGGTCAAGCTCCTCGCCGCTATCCTCCAACAGTTCGAATTCCTGCGTTCCCCTGACAAGGCACGTAGCCGTGGTGCTCACCGTCTGCACGGCAAAACACAACGCCGAATCCAAACGTAATGGCATCGGCTGCAGACACCGCTGGCAAAGCACCACCAGGTCAGCGATCACCTGTCCCTGAATGAGCGCAGCACCCCGCGCATAGTCAAAGCTGATCTTAGCATTGATTCGTGTCTCGTACGTCCCGGCCCCAGGCCCGCTTCCGGGCATGGAAACCATCGTCTTCAATTCGTGCAGGGAATCCAGGTCTATTGCACCGGCCAAAGCGGCTTTTTTCCTGCCCAATTTGTAGGCATCTATTTGCTTTGGCAACCAGTCTGACATAAACGTGAGATTTTATAATTACTCCATACGGGTGTCAAAATTATCCTTAACATCCAACGCTTAACGCCATTGACAACCTCATCGGCACCCAGTACACGGTATATTAATTATACAATAATAACAATAAGTTAAATAAATAATCCAATTAATTCTCTAAGCCCCTCAGCAAAACCTGGTTATCCGTCACAGGCCGGCGGCCAAATCCTGCCAGCGCCCAGCGCGGATTTCTCACCACCGTTCGTCGCGAGACGGGCAAGGGTGCGGCATGGATGGCTTTCGCGACCGAGGCGCACGCAGGCAAAGCAGGGGCGTTGTACGCACCGCCACCACGACAAATTGCTTCGCATCACGCGAAGAGGCTTTTCACGCTGGCTCGCCGACCGAGCAAAAGCCAGCCAGAGCATGCCATTGCGCCGTCGCAGTAGCAGGGTGGTGAGCAATGCGGGCCAGGGGGTTTTGCGCTATGCTAATTGGAATCCAGCCGCCCTGAATTCAACCCGGTACGTACCTTACGAAGCGGCAGCGAACGGAAACGGCAATTCCCTGGCAGTACCCGTTACTGCGCAGGAAGTTTGACATTACCACTGTATTAACGTACAAAATCTGCCAGAATACTTGGGCGCGATATGACGATGCAAACGAGGCCGCCTGCTCAACAGCCTGACAGGGCTCAACACAAGATGACTGCAACACGATGATAAAAAAGATCCTTATTGCCAATCGTGGCGAGATCGCGGTACGGCTCGTGCGTGCCTGTGCCGAAGCAGGTATCAGGTCGGCGGCGATCTACACCGAACCGGACCGTTATTCACTGCATGTAAAAAAAGCGGATGAGGCCTACAACATCGGCCCGGACTCGATTGCCGGTTACCTGAACGTTCACCGGCTGGTCAATCTTGCCGTCGCGACCGGCTGTGATGCGCTGCATCCCGGCTATGGCTTTCTATCTGAAAACCCCAGTCTCGCCGAGGCCTGTGAACGCCGCGGTATCCGCTTCATCGGCCCGGATTCCAGGGTGATCCGGCTGATGGGCGACAAGACCGCCGCACGCCAGTCGATGATCGCAGCCGGCGTGCCGGTGATTCCGGGTACCGAACAGAACCTCGAAGATGTCGACCAGGCGCTGCAGATCGCCGAGCAGATCGGCTACCCGGTCATGCTCAAGGCGACCTCCGGCGGCGGCGGCCGTGGTATCAGGCGTTGCGACAACCCGCAGCAACTCAAGAGCAACTACAGCCGGGTGCTGTCCGAGGCCACCAAGGCATTCGGCAGCGCTGACGTGTTCATGGAAAAATGCATCGTCAATCCAAAACACATCGAGGTGCAGGTCCTGGCAGACACGCACGGCCATGTCGTACACCTGTTCGAACGCGACTGCTCGATAC
Source organism: Gammaproteobacteria bacterium (assembly GCA_027021095.1). Lineage (GTDB taxonomy): Bacteria > Pseudomonadota > Gammaproteobacteria > SZUA-21 > SZUA-21 > SZUA-21. The sequence goes on along the minus strand of JALUUZ010000527.1, from coordinate 3,543 downwards.
AGCGGCGGCATCAGAAACTGATCGAACTTGCGCCTTCTCCACAGCTCAGCGAAGAACAGCGTACGCGAATCGGTGAACTGGCCTGCCGTGCGGCCAAGGCGGTGGGTTACACCAATGCCGGCACGGTCGAGTTCCTGATGGACGAAGACGAGCAGTTTTATTTCATGGAGATGAACACCAGGCTGCAGGTCGAACATACGATCAGTGAAGCAATCACCGGTATCGATATCGTGCAACAACAGTTCCGAATCGCCGACCAACAGCCCCTGCCCTACCGCCAGGAGGAGATCGTCAAACGGGGATTCGCGATGGAGCTGCGCATCAACGCCGAGGATCCGAAGAACGACTTCCTGCCCAGCTTCGGGCGGATTACCCGGTATTTTGCGCCAGGGGGACCGGGCATACGCACCGACGGCTGTATTTACACCGGTTACCACATCCCCCCGTTCTATGATTCGATGTGCGCCAAAGTCATCGTCTGGGCGCTGACCTGGGACGAACTGCTGCGCCGCGCCCGGCGCGCACTGCAGGATATCGTCGTCTACGGCGTCAAGACCACGATTCCCTACCAGCTTGAAATTCTCCGCTCGGAGGAGTTTCAAAGCGCCAGTTTCAATACCGGGTTCATTGACAAGCACCCAGAACTTGCCGACTATTCAGTACGCCGCCCGCCCCGCGAACTGGCCGCGGTCATCGCGGCGGCAATCGTTGCACACAGCGGACTTTGACATTGGAATCGAGTAAATGACTAAAGTATATATCACTGACACCATCCTGCGTGATGCACACCAATGCCTGATCGCGACACGTATGCGCACCGAAGACATGCTGCCTGTCTGTGATCAACTCGACAAGGTAGGATTCTGGTCGATCGAAGCCTGGGGCGGCGCCACGTTCGACGCCTGCATCCGTTTTCTGAAGGAAGACCCCTGGGAACGGCTGCGGCAGCTGAAAAAAGCGCTGCCCAACACGCCGTTGCAGATGCTGCTGCGCGGCCAGAACCTGCTCGGTTACCGCCACTACGCCGACGACGTGGTCGAGGCCTTTGTCGACAAGGCCGCTGCAAACGGGATCGACGTCTTTCGGATCTTCGATGCGATCAACGACATCAGGAATTTTGAAACCGCGGTCAGGTCAGTGAAAAAAGCGGGCAAGCATGCACAAGGTGCGATCTCCTATACCACCAGTCCGGTACACACCATCGAGCAGTTCGTGCAAATGGCCCGCGACCTGGAAAACATGGGCTGTGACAGCATCGCGATCAAGGACATGGCCGGGCTGCTGACACCCTATGTCAGCGCAGCGCTGTTCCGGCAGTTGACCGAAGCGGTCAACGTGCCGGTGCACCTGCACTCCCATGCCACGGCAGGCCTGTCGGACATGTGCCAGCTCAAGGCGATCGAGAACGGCTGCCGGCATATCGATACCGCGATTTCCGCGTTTGCCAACGGCGCCAGCCATCCGCCCACCGAAAGCATGGTCGCCGCGCTGCGTGACACCGAATACGACACTGGCCTGGACCTCGAACTGATCCAGACGATCGGGGTCTATTTCTACCAGGTACGAAAAAAGTACCACCAGTTCGAAAGTGAATTTACCGGGGTCGATACCCGGGTGCAGCTCAACCAGGTGCCAGGCGGCATGATTTCCAACCTGTTCTCGCAACTCAAAGAACAAGGTGCCGCAGAGCGCATGAATGAAGTGCTGAAAGAAATCCCGGCAGTGCGTAAAGACATGGGCTACCCGCCGCTGGTCACCCCGACTTCGCAGATCGTCGGCACCCAGGCGGTGCTCAACGTACTGACCGGCGAGCGTTACAAAACCATCACCAATGAAGTCAAACTTTACCTGCAGGGCCGCTATGGCAAGGCCCCGGGTCACATCGATCCGCTGGTGCGCCAGAAAGCCATCGGTAACGAAGAAGTGATCGAATGCCGGCCGGCCGACCTGATCGACAATGAAATGGACAAACTCCGGCAGCAGGTCGACACGCTGGCCGAATCCGAAGAAGACGTACTGACCTATGCGATGTTCCCGGAGATCGGCAAGGAATTCCTGCAGCAGCGCCGCGACAACGCACTGGTGCCCGAGCCCCTGGAACCGGTACAGACCAAGAACAATGCCGGCATCGCAACGCCTGTTGAGTTCAACGTCACGATGCATGGCGAGACCTACCACATCAAGCTGACCGGCAGCGGTATCAGCGCCGAAGCCAAACGCCCTTATTACCTGACCGTCGACGGCCTGCCGGAAGAAATCATCGTCGAGACACTGGATGAACTGTTGCCCAATGCCCAGTCTCCCGGTGGCGGCACCGGAAAACGCCCGAAAGCCTCCAAGCCCGGTCATGTCACCGCATCGATGCCCGGCACGATCATCGACATCATGGTCAGCAAGGGTGACCGGGTCAATGCCGGTGACACGGTCTTGATCACCGAGGCGATGAAAATGGAAACAGAAGTGCATGCGGCGGTCAGCGGTGAAGTCACCGAAATCTGGGTCGCCAAAGGAGACAGTGTCAACCCCGACGAGGCGCTGATCGAAATCAGCGAATAAGCGCATGCAACTCGTGCTGGCCTCCACCTCACCCTACCGCAAGGCACTGCTTGAAAAACTGCGGCTGGCTTTCGAAACGGCGGCGCCGGAGATCGATGAGCGCGCACACCCCGGGGAGGCGCCATCGGCATTGGTCGAGCGCCTGGCGGTCGAAAAAGCCAAGGCCGTGTCCGGCGGTTACCCTGACGCGCTGATCATCGGCTCAGACCAGGTGGCAGTCGCCGGTGACAAGGTACTCGGCAAACCCGGCAACCACGACAAGGCACACCAGCAGCTGCGCCTGCTGTCCGGCAGGCGTGTCGTATTCATGACCGGGCTCTGCCTGCTGAACAGCGCCACCGGCAGGGTGCAGGCGGATGTCGTCGACTACACGGTGACGTTCAGAACACTGACAGACCAGCAGATCGCCCGCTACCTGGAACTCGAACAACCGTTCGATAGCGCTGGAAGCTTCAAATCCGAAGGCCTCGGCATCACCCTGTTCGCCGCCATGCAGGGCAGTGATCCCAACGCATTGATCGGCCTGCCACTGATCCGTCTTACTACCATGCTCGCCAAGGAAGGCTGGGTGCTGCCCTGAGCACAGTGTACGAAAGCAAAAGGCGCGCACCAATAATATGGATAATGACCACGTGATGCGATACGATTTGTCGCGGTGTTGGTATATGCAATGCACCCCACCCTGTGGTGATGGTGTGCGAAGCACACCAGAGGATTTACAGCAAGGAAATATCACGCCCCAAAGTAGAGTGCGTTGTGCGCACCACACGTTATACGCACCCTTGCGCCGCCGCAGTAGAAGGGTGATGAGCAATGCGGGCTAGCCCGCATTTCTCACCACCGTTCGTAGCGAGACGGCGCAAGGGTGCGGCATGGGTGGCTTTCGCGACCGAGGAGCGCGCAGGCATAGTCGACACTATGTCGAGCACTCCGACAGAGCGAAAGCCAGCCAGGGCGTGCCATTGCACCGTCGCAGTAGAAGGGTGG
>JALUUZ010000526.1 GCA_027021095.1 Gammaproteobacteria bacterium | reverse complement strand
TGATGTGATGCGATTTATCGTGGTGGTGGTGCGTACAACGCACCCTACTTGCCTGCGCGCTCCTCGGTCGCGAAAGCCACCCAGCCCGCAAGCGCCAGGTCTTGACTATTCAATTATCAGGCTTGTGGTGCCGGCGATCAACTTGCCTTGGCCGACCTGGCACGTTTACGCTCGTTCTCTGTCAACAGCTTTTTACGGATACGAATAAAATTCGGTGTAACCTCGACCAATTCATCGTCATCGATGAATTCCAGCGCCTGTTCCAGCGTATGCACCACCGGTGGCGTCAAGATGATTGCCTCGTCGGACCCGGAGGCACGCACATTGGTCAGTTGCTTGGTCTTCATCGGGTTGACCACCAGGTCATTGGCGCGTGAATGCAGGCCGACGATCATCCCCTCGTAGACCTCATCACCGTGGCTGACGAACAGGCGCCCGCGCTCCTGCAAGTTGAACAGCGCATAACCTACCGCCTTGCCCTTTGCATTCGAAATCAGCACACCATTGCTGCGCTGGCCGATACGCCCTGGTTTGCACGGCCCGTAACCGTCGAACACGCTGTAGAGCAGCCCGGTGCCCTGCGTGGCAGTCATAAATTCGGTCCGGAAGCCGATCAATCCACGCGCCGGCATCTTGTAATCCAGCCGCACCCGGCCGGCACCATCCGGCGCCATGTCCTGGATCTCTGCACCACGCTCGCCAAGCTTTTCCATGACCGCACCTTGATGCACTTCCTCGATATCGACGGTCACCCGTTCCATCGGCTCCAGTAAACGGCCATCGACTTCCTTGAGAATCACCTCCGGCCGTGATACACCCAGCTCATAGCCCTCACGGCGCATGGTCTCGATCAGGATCGACAGGTGCAGTTCACCACGCCCGGAAACCTTGAAACGGTCCGGGTCGTCCGTCTCCTCGACACGCAGTGCTACATTGTGCTTCAGTTCCTGGAGCAGTCGCTCCTTGATCTGGCGTGAGGTAACATATTTTCCATCCCGACCTGCAAACGGTGACTTGTTGACCTGAAACGTCATACTGACCGTCGGCTCATCGACCGACAACGCCGGTAATGCCTCAGGACACTCCGGCGCACACAAGGTATCAGAGATATCCAACGGATCTATACCCGTGCAGGCTATGATATCCCCGGCATTGGCCTGCTCGAGTTCGACGCGCTCGAGCCCGTGAAATCCGAACAACTGCAGAAGTTTCACCGGCCGCTGAACTCCCTGGCTGTCAACCAGCGTCAGCGCCGTATTCCTGCTCACGGTGCCACGTTGTATACGCCCGATACCGATCACACCGACGTAGCTGTTATAGTCCAGGCTGGTCACCTGCATCTGGAACGGACCATCGAGATCGACTTGCGGCGGGTTGACCTGGTCGACGATCATTTCGAACAATGGCGTCATGTCGGCACCCTTTTGCTGTGCATCGAGTGACGCATAACCCTGCAACGCCGAGGCATAGATCACCGGAAAATCCAACTGCTCTTCCGTCGCACCCAGCCGGTCGAACAAATCGAAGGTCTGGTCCAACACCCAGTCCGGCCGGGCGCCCGGGCGATCGATCTTGTTGACGACGACGATAGGCTTCAACCCCATCGCAAACGCCTTGGCGGTCACAAAACGTGTCTGCGGCATCGGCCCCTCGACCGCATCGACCAGCAACAGCGCGGAGTCCACCATCGACAGGATGCGCTCCACTTCACCGCCGAAATCGGCATGCCCCGGTGTATCGATGATATTGATCCGGTAATCATCCCATTTGATCGCTGTGTTCTTTGACAGGATCGTGATCCCACGCTCTTTTTCCAGGTCATTGGAATCCATGATCCTTTCCTGGGCATCCCCCAGGCTGTCCAAAGTCCCCGACTGCTGTAACAGCCTGTCGATCAATGTCGTCTTGCCATGGTCCACATGCGCAATGATGGCTATATTTCTGAGTTTCTCTATCATGATTTCCACTGTCACTCGGTCTCAGGGCGCAATCACAACAAGCGATTGATCTTACGCGCCGGTTACTTACATGCGGTTTTCTCCTGGATTGCATGACAAGGCAGCAGAAACCGACCGACACTTCCCTAAAAAGCAGGCATTATAGCCTTGTCGCCGCTGACAAGATAGCTAAAATGAAAAAACCTGCACGCCGGCCGGGCGAAGCCAGCCAACGCGTGCTGTCGGGTCGCCTCGCGACGACCGGTGGTGAGCACTCCAGGCTAATAATACTTGAGGTTTCGATTGCCTTGTGTCGCAGGAACCTGCGGTTGTCGCGGCGGCGGATTTCTGTAGGCTGGATAAGCCGGACTGCGGCGCTTGTAAATACCCTTGGTACAGACGGTTTTGAGCACCCGGCAACTGGTGCCACCATACTTGTAACATTGCTGCAAGGCATTCGTTCTTGCCACCGAGGGGCGGATCGCTGTCGCCCAACCATAGGCGCTACGACTACGCGCCAGCGAGGCACAGGCATTCTTGAAACGGGCGATGATCTTGCAACCATAACCACATTCGTTCAGCGCCCGGTTGATCGCATCCACTTCGTCGAAATAGTTCAGCGAATAACCTGCCTGGCCGGTCCTGATGTTATAGGCGAAGGCGCCATGATAATCCGCGGAAAACACAATTTCAGGTGCCAGCATCAGAATCGATATCAGAATTTTTTTCATCTCAGACTCCAGAGGTTAGCAGACTGGATTTTATCAGCGTTTTTGTTTTTTTGCAGCCGTATCCAGCTTTTTCTTATGCACGAATCTGTGCCAGCAACCGAGCTTGTCGCCTGCGACCAGCTCCGCCAACCGGCCCTGAAGCCGTTTTGCCGCTAACTGTGCCTTGACTTCCTTTGACGCCGCAAACAACAACCTGCCCGCTTCAGGCCTCGAGCCGAGTTTCTTCGCCGGCAGACAATAACGAATCGCATAGTACACGGCCGACATGCCCTCCTTGTCCTGCAGATCGACATCGGCACCACTGTCGATCAATGCGGCAACCAGTCCAGACATCGCGCCATGACGGTTCAACGCGTCGCCGGACACCACTTCATACACCAGCACCTCACCGTGTTTCTTCAACTTGCTCGACTCGACGAGCAGGTGCAACGCAGTCTTGCCCTGCCGATTGCGGTGGTTGACATCGATCCCGGCCTTTACCAACAGCCTGACTTCAGCCGGACTCTTGGCGAAGTGCAAGGCCGAATTACCGTCGCTGTCGAGATGCCTGGCTTTAGCACCATGTTTCAGCAACAGCCGCTTCAGCTTGACACCATGCACGGTGAACAACGGCGTCCGGCCGCGGCCGTTGCTTGCATTGACATCGGCCCCGTGCCTGATCAACAACGCCGCCAGTACAGGGTGACGCACCAGGTGCAGCGGGGTATTGCCCCTGGCATCCTTGGCGTTGACATTGGTTCTAGACCGCGGCCTGGTTCGGCGCGGCGGCGTTGCCTTACACGGTGAAGCCGCTAAAAGCAGCCTGGCCACACAGACTGCGTTACGCTCAACTGCCGTGTGCAACGCTGTTCTGCCCTGGCTGTTGGCCATCGCCGGATCGGCACCGGCATCCAGAAGCCAGCGGCTCATCGCCGCATCGCGGTTGTAGGCTGCCTGCTGCAGCGGGAAATCCAGGTGGTTCAACGTAAGGCGGTTTGGATTGACGCCCAGGCGCACCAGGAACCGCGCATAGACACGCTGGCGTTCATGGACCGCATCCACCAGCAGATCGTTACCTATCAGCAGCAACGCAAAATACGGCAGCCCGCAGGCGACCACCAGGTAGACGAACGCCCTGAGCCTCTGCCTGAAACTGCCTGTCAACAATACCCGGCTGAGCAGCAAAAACAGGCCGTAGAACACCAGCATGACGGCGTAGGCGACGGCCAGCAGTTTTGCTGCCTGGGCGTAATAGAATTTCCCCCGGGTCTCGTCTATTCGCAGATAGACGACAGGCTTGCCAAAGCTCTGCAAGTGTGTCAACTGCGGTTTATCGCCAGGTGTGGTGGTTTCGATGTACTTGTCTTCGACCTTCAGCAGCATGCCAAGCACGACGACCAGCAGGATGGCGATCTTATAGCGTGTGGGCTTAACGAAGTGATAGATCGTTTTGATTCTTTCCAGCGTGGACATCGCCTCACGATCTCAAACGAAACAAAACACAGCAGGCTGTTTCAATGGCTGGACAGAAAGACGTAAACCAGACTGCGTAAAGACGGGAGACCTGCCAGCCGTTCCGTGTCATTCCTCGTCCGGCACCGCGAACCGTTCGACCACATCGACCAACTCATCGAACGAACCGTTGATAAAATCCAGCCGCGGCGAAATAATCACCTTGTTGTCGATATCATTGGCGATCACCAGCAGGCTTTTTCCGCCTTGAGATTTGAAATCGATGTCCGCATCTTCCAGTGTCGCCATGACCGGTTGATCGATCGCAATCACGGGCAGGCGATAGAAACAGCGGAAAAACTGGATCGAGCTTTCGGTCAACACGATTGGAATCCGTTTGAACCTGCCGTAGGCCATGACTCCATAGAAGGCCACCAGGCTGCCAAGCAGGCAGACAAACAGAAACAAAGCGGAACTGAACAATGTCAATGCCGGATAGCGCACCGTCGACGCCTCCCGGTCCAGCTCGCCTACCTTGCCGTAACCATGCAGACTGGAAAACACATACAAGACAGCGATCGCGGCGATAACCAGCAGGACACCGATCAGCAGGGTCTCCCGGCTGCGCTGGGCCACCACGTATTTTGCATCGAGATCGAAGGACTGGTAGTCGGCCTGTAACTGCCTGGCCTTCGCCGCCCCTGCAACCAATACGACAACCAGGGTCAGCAGGTAAGCACCCGCGGTGGTCCCGACCAGCAGTTCGAATACCGAGGTATAACCAACACCACTGGCGATGAAGTAGGCTTTGACCGATTCCAGCACTGCCCGCTTAGAACCCTCATACTCCCGGGCAGCAATCAGCAGTGCGATAAATGAGCCGCCCATTGCGCCGATGATACCGGTGGCGAGAAAAATCAGCTTGTTTTTCACTTTGTTTTCACTTTTGGTTGTTCATTGTTCGGCCAAAAGGACCGTCGTTGCCATGCAAGGCCAGTAAAATCAAGAAATAATTAGATTTTTTTGAAACTGCCGGAACCAGGATTATACAATATCTCATGTTATTAAAAAAACTCAAGTCATGGTACAGCGCAAACCGCTGAATCCGTCCTCCAAGTAGCGGGCAAAACAGAGTTTTGTGTGCTGTTTCACCTTTACTACCTTTATTTTTGTGCGTATATTGACTGGCCAGTATGACTCACCGTCCTGTTGCCGCGACGGCGCGTTCTTAGGCTGTCACAGTAGAAGAATGGCAAGGCTTGATCCCATGCGTAATCAACACCGGCACATCCAGCCAGAATCCCTTGTCGGTCCGGTAACGTTCGATGCCGGCCAGGTGTTCCTGCCTGAACCGTTCCAGCACCCCGGGCTCCAAACCCGTCAACCTGCCACGCAGCCCCGCATTCCAGAGGACACTCCACCAATCCTCAGCAGAATCGAAGTGATAACCGAACTGTTTTTGTTCGACCTCGACCTCCTCTGCGCCAGCCTGCTGCAGCATCGCACGGCAGTTTTCGGCGACACTCAATTGCTGCAACGCTGGATTTTTCGCGGTTTCGATTCCATAGTCCTGAAGCTGCCCGAAAAAACAGTCCAGAAACGGCTGAAACGCGGTTTCTGAAAAACTGGTAAACAGGATTCGGCCACCCGGCCTGGTAACCCGTACCCACTGCCTCAACGCCTCGTCCATCGCAGGCATAAAGAATAGTCCAAAAGAACACAAGGTGGCATGAAAATAATCCTTGCGAAACTCGAGCCGCTGGCCATCCATCTGGTGCAGGTCGATGTTGTCGAGCTGCATTTTTTTTGCGTTCTGTTCTGTCCTGTCCAGCATTGCCGCTGACAGGTCAACCGCAAACACCCGGCCGCCCGGCCGCACACACTGTGCGGCCGCAGTCGCCACCACGCCGGTACCACAGGCGACGTCCAGCACTTTTTCACCCGGCCTGAGTTCACAACGGCTGACACAATAGTCCGCACAAAACGGGAAATAACGCAGCGCCGGATGGTCATAGCCACCTGCCACCAGGTCGAAGACCTGGATGATATCCGTGATCGCCGCCCCGGAGCCGGTTTCGTTCATCGGCACGCCTGCAGTCTCATCGTCCGTCATTGACACACCGATGACTTGAGCTTCGACAGGCAGGCCAGCAATGCCTCTTTGTCGATGGGAAATGCAAACGCCTGGTGGATTGGAAAGCGCTGCCGCAGGGCGTCGAACTGGGGCTGGTATTCCTGCTCGAAAAAAACGATCAAAAACGGATCGGCGGCCAGCCCCTGCAGACTGGCCATCAGCGTTTCGAGGTTGCTGGTCCGGTCACGGAAATCCGACTGGAAATTGAACTCCGCGACGATGACATCCGGCGGTTCGCGCCTGATCGACGCCACCGCCTTACGCATCGAGCTGGCGGTAGTCACAGCAAAACCGAGACGCCGATAATCCGGCACATAGTCAGGGTAGCCGCCCAGTTCTGTGATCGATAACAACCTGCAATGCATAGATTTAGAAATCCTGTCGCCAGACCCGTTAATTTAGCTGATTTACACAAAGAAACAACTGTTTTTTCATGGATGTTTTGCCTGCGGGCTAGCATTCAGTGATCGTTATCCCCTAATGGA
>JALUUZ010000525.1 GCA_027021095.1 Gammaproteobacteria bacterium | reverse complement strand
ACTGGACCGGTTTATCGATCAGGTCGTCGTACCCGAAACCTGGTTCTTTCGTGACCTGCCGCCGGCCAGCATGTTACTGGCACTGCTCTGCCGCCAGCGCCTGCGCAGGCCGGGTGAACCGGTCCATATTCTATGCCTGCCCTGCGCGACCGGTGAAGAGCCTTATTCGATCGCGATGCTGCTGCTGCACCATGGTATCGCTCCGGAGGAGTTCCGGATCGATGCCTTTGACATTCATCAGCAGTCGATCGACAAGGCCATGAACGGAAACTACAGCGCACATTCCTTTCGCAACAACGCCGCATGCGAGGAATACCTGGAGCAGTATTTTACCCCTGCCGGCTCGCAGTACCAGGTCAATGCCGAAATCAAGCGACAAGTGAGTTTCAAACGTATCAACCTGTTCGGTGACGAGATGCAACTGTACTGGCAGCACTACGATCTGCTGTTTTGCCGCAACCTGCTGATCTATTTCAGCGATGACAAGCGTAACATGGCCTACGACATACTCCATGGCTGCCTGCGTGACCATGGCGTGTTGTTCATGAGCAGCGCCGAGGCCTCGACGGTACCAGGTACGCTGTTCGAGCCGGCCCCGCAGCGGCTCCAATGCGCCTTTGTCAAAACCCCGGCGAGAACACTGGGCCACACCCATACGACGACCAGCGACAAGCTGTCACGCACCCGGATCACGACGGTCAGGCTGGATTCTCACAGCCAGCTGCCACCGCGCCGGGGCAGTATCAAGATCCATGCACGCCATGACCGTACCGCCGCTCCCCCTGCCGCCGCCGCGCTGCCGGCGCCAAGTGAGTGCGACAAGCGCTGGATCGTCGAAAAAGCCTGGAAGCTGGCCGACCAGGGTCTGTATACGCAGGCATTGGCCTTGTGCAGACAGTCACTGCGCACCGAAGACTATGACGCACAGGTCTACTACCTGCTCGGGTTGATCAACAACTCACTGGGATACTACCGCGACAGTGAAAAATACCTGCGCAAAACCATCTACCTGGACCCGATGCACCATGAGGCACTGATTCAGCTGTCACTGCTGCTCGAGAACAAGGGCGATCATCGCGGTGCATTGCGCATGCTGGAGCGTGCCAGGAAAGCACACCACAGGGTCAATGAGCAATGAAAAAAGTAAAGACACAAACGGACATACTGCAGATCGACGACTGCTGGAACCAGATCGGTGTCTGGAGCAAGGCCGCGCAGCGCTGCAGCAGACTGCAGCAGGTCATTCACTGCCAGAACTGTTCGGTCTACGCCAACTACGGCCGCCTGCTGCTGGATCGTGACCTGCCGGCCGACTATGCCGAGTACTGGCAGGACAACTATAAGCAGTCTAAGTTCGAACAGGAGCAGGGTGATCAGTCTGCGATCGTGTTCCGGGTCGGCAGTGAATGGCTGGCCATGCCGCTGCGGCTGATGGATGAAATCACGCGCATGCGCAAGGTCCACAGTATCCCGCACAAGCGGCACCAGGCACTGCGCGGCCTGGTCAACATCAATGGTGTGCTGCTGGTGTGTGTATGCCTGCAACAGCTGTTGAAGATCGAAGACAGGCCAGACGAAAAACCCAAGCCACAACTTCCCGGCGCACGGATGATCGTCGTGCGCAAAGACAAAAACAGGTACGTGGTCCCGGTCAATGAGACCCGGAACACGATCCGCTACCAACAGCATGAGCTGAAAGACCCCCCGTCCACCCTGTCGTCCAGTGCGCGGGTCTTTATCGACGGTGTGCTGGTCAGGGATGGGCTCAGCATCGGCCTGGTCGGCAGCGATGTCCTGTTCGCCGAACTGGAAAGGAGCCTGCTGTGACCGATCCCATCAGCCGGTTCGTCGACGACTCGATGCTCGCACTGTTTATCCAGGAAGGGCAGCCGAACGTGGCGCTGATCGATGACACACTGCACCTGGCTGCCGACCCGCAGAACAACCCGCAGCAGATCGATAACATGCTGCAATCGGCATGCAACCTCAAGAGTGCAGCCAACCTGGTAGGCTTCACTGCAGTCGCCGAAACGGCGCAGCTGCTCGAATCCTTTTTCAAGCAGCTGTCGCGCAACCGCCGGCCCGCGACAGTCGCGGACCTGACGACGGTAACCCAATGCGTTGCCCACCTTGAGCAGATTTTCAGCTGCGATCTCGACACACTGCGTCAACAGAAGGAGTCGTTGTGCGCTGCCTTGTCGGACTCGACTCTGCAGCTGGCAGCCCTGCTCAATCACCACCATCCATCGCCGGCAGCGCCGCCGGACGCGGCTGACACCGCAGCACCGCCGGCCGTCGAACCCAATATGCTGGAGCTGTTTCAGCAGGAACTCGACACGCACTGCAGCACATTGACAAAAGAACTGCTGGCACTGGAGAAGCATCCGGATGACAACGCGCGGACCGAGGCACTGATGCGAGCTGCACATTCGATCAAGGGCGCAGCGCGGATGGTCAACCTCGAACCCGCCGTGGTGCTCGCACACCTGATGGAAGACTGTTTCAGCCTGGCCAAGAACAATAAAGTCGAGCTGATTCCTGCCTTCGTCGATGCGCTGCTGTCTGCAGTCGACCTGCTGCCGGCGATTGCAGAGTCGTCCGAGCACGCCGCTTCGGCAACCTACCACGCACTGTGCGACGCATTGCGCAAAGTACTCGACCAGCCGCAGGCCGTACACGAACTGTTCGATGATTCGCAGTGGCTGCTCAATGACAAACCGGACACACAGCAATCCGCCAGCCAGGAAACAGTGGACACCAAGGCCTTGCGGATCGGTGTCGAACAGATCAACACACTGGTCGGACTGTCCGGCGAGATGCTGATCGGTGCCGGCCATCTGCGCAGCTACACCGAGTCATTGGCGCAACTCAAACACAAACAATCGACATTACTGAGCCGGATCGAGAAGCTGCGTATTCTGACCAGCGGAAAATACAGTGCCGAGCAGCTTGCACAGTCACTGACAGAGATCCTGCACCAGGCCAATACCTGCCAACAGCTGCTTGGTAAACAGATCGCTGGCCTGGAAGACTTCGACCGGCGCACGACCGGGATTGCCGAACGCTTGAACCACGAATTGATTTCCAGCCGCATGCAGCCCTTCGCCGATGTGGCACACGGGCTGCAGCGCATGACACGCGATCTTGCACGGCGTATGAACAAGGAAATCACTCTTGAAATCGAGGGCCTGGATACCCTGGTCGACCGCGAGGTGCTGGAAAAAATCAAGGCACCGCTGAACCACCTGCTGCGCAATGCGATCGATCATGGCATCGAACCACCGCAACAACGGCAGGCTGCCGGGAAAGACCCCGCCGGACAAATTACCCTGCGGGTTTTTCATAAGGCCGGCGGTCTGTCGATCGTCATCGAAGACGATGGTCAAGGCGTCGATCTTGCTGCACTGAAGAAACGGGCGATCGACAAACAACTGGTCAGCGCATCGTTTGCCGACAACCTGACCGAGGCCGAGCTGCTGCAGTTCCTGTTTCTGCCCGGTTTCACTACGCGCGACGATGTCACCGAATATTCCGGCCGCGGTTTCGGCCTGGACGTGGCCCAGACCGTGGCGCAGGAACTGCGTGGAAAAATCATCCCGTCCAGCCGCCCAGGACAGGGGCTACGCATCGAGTTTCTACTGCCCTTGACGCTGTCATTGATCCGCTGCCTGCTGGTCAGCATCGACGGTGAGGCCTATGCCTTTCCGCTGGCACGCATCGACACGCTGCTCAAGATAGACTATACACAACTGCAGACGATCGAGAACACCCAGTACATCCCGTACAACGGCCGCCTGGTCGGCCTGGTCGATGCCGCCCAGGTCCTGGGCAAAGACAGCCAGCGCCACAACAGCGAACAGTTATTAACGGTCATCATCGGCGATCACCAGAACCTGTACGGGCTGGTGGTCGATCAGTACCTTGGGGAACAAAGCCTTGCGACCCAGGCGATCGATCCACGCATCGGCAAGGTACGTGACATCAGTACTGCTGCCATTCTCGACGATGGATCGCCGGCACTGGTCATCGACGTGGACGACATGCTGCGCTCGATCGACAAGCTGATCGCCGAACGCGGCCTGCGCAAACTTGCCGAGGCGCAGGCAGATGACGACACCGGCAAGGCCAAGCGCATCCTGGTCGTCGACGATTCGCTGACAGTACGAGAAGTCGAACGCCAGCTGCTCGAAACCCATGGTTACCAGGTCGAGGTCGCGGTCGACGGCATGGACGGCTGGAACTCCGTGCGCCTGCGCGACTACGACCTGGTCATGACCGATATCGACATGCCACGCATGAATGGCATCGAACTGGTGCGCAAGATCAAGGCGGACCCGCAACTGGGCAGCATCCCGGTGATGATCGTGTCCTACAAGGACCGGCCACAGGACCGTGACCTGGGACTGGAAGCCGGTGCCGATTACTACTTCACCAAGGGCGGGTTTCGTGACGACCACCTGCTCGAGGCGGTGGCCGACCTGATCGGCGGGGCCCACGATGAATGAACGCAGCCTGCAGATCGCGATCCTCAGCCATGACAGCGAACTCAACACCATCCTGATCAACACGCTGCATCAGAATTCGCCGCACCGGGTCAGCTGGGTCAGTGACAGCATCAAGAGCACACTGCGGCATGCCGCCGGGCACCGGCCCGATATCCTGCTGCTCGTGGTCTCGGGTGAATCGCAGCAACCGTTGTGCGAGCAGGTCAAACAGCTGCTGAGTCACCAACTGCGCTCGATCCTGCTGATCACAACCTGTATGACACGAAAAAGCGCCGCGGTGCTCGAAGCACTGGGTGCGGGGGCACTCGATGCGTTCAACATTACCTGTGACACCAGCAAGTACAAAATCGAAACCAGGGAGCTGCTGCGCAAGATCCGGTACCTGCAGCGGCTGCAAAAGCACCCGCTGCCACCGCCCAGAGTCAGTACTGCACCGGTACCGACCCTGACCGACTGCCTGGTCGTGATCGGTTGTTCAACCGGTGGCCCGGCGGCACTGGCACAGCTGTTGCCTTTGCTGCCGGCCGACTTCCCGGCCGCCACCCTGATCGCCCAGCATATCGATGTCGCGTTCGTCGATAACTTAGTCAACTGGCTGAACACACAATCTGCACTCGACGTCACGGTTGCGACACCAGGCGAACGACCCGCTCCGGGAAAAGTCCTGGTTGCGGCGACACACGATCACCTGCTGCTGCGCGCCGACGGCGCGCTCGACTACACGGCCGATCCACGCAACCTGTTCTACCGGCCTTCGGTAGACATTCTGTTCAACAGCGTCGCCAAAAACTGGCCGGGCAGGATTATTGGTATATTATTAACTGGAATGGGCCAGGATGGCGCCGCGGGCCTGCTGCAGATCCGCCAACGCAGCATGCTGACCATTGCCCAGGACCAGGACTCCTGCGTCGTGTTCGGAATGCCGAAGGCCGCGATCCAGCTAGGCGCCGCGGAAAAGATTTTGAACATCGAGCAGATTGGTGAGCTGTTGCTGACGAGCGTGCGCAGCCCTTTGCAGACAATAAGCCAGAAAAAATGAGACATGCAATGCCGCAGGAAAATGTTCGTGTACTGCTGATCGATGATCAGAAGATCGTCGCCGAGGGAATCCGGCGTATGCTCGAGCAGGAAACCGATATCGAATTCCATTACTGCCAGGATCCGAACCAGGCGATCAACTCCGCGATCGAACTCAGGCCGACCGTGGTACTGCTCGACCTGGTCATGCCGGACGTCGACGGCATGACACTGACGCGGTTTTTCCGGGTCAACAAGCAGACCAAGGACATTCCGATCATCGTCATGTCATCGAACGAAGACCCGGCAACCAAGCGCGACGCCTTTTCCAACGGCGCGCATGACTACCTGGTCAAGCTGCCGGACAAGATCGAACTGATCGCCCGTCTGCGCGCCCATTCCAAGCGCTATTCGATGCAGATCGAGCGTGACGAGGCATTCAATGAGCTGCGTAACGTCAAGCGCCAGCTCGAACGCACCAACAGCATCCTGCAGAAACTTTCCTCGCTCGATGCACTGACCGAGATCGCCAACCGCCGGGTGTTCGACGAGTCACTGGCCAAGGAATGGAAGCGGTCGGCAAGGGAAAAAACACCGCTCAGTGTGCTGCTGATCGATGTGGACTACTTCAAGCGCTTCAACGATCATTATGGTCACCAGTCAGGCGATGAAGCACTGCGCAACGTGGCCGAAGCACTGGCCGGGGTAGTCAAGCGTTCCGGTGACACGGTGGCCCGTTACGGCGGTGAGGAATTCGGCATCGTGCTGCCACAGACCGACGCGGCCGGCGCCAAGTCAGTCGCCGCCAAGTTTCAACAGGCCGTCAGCGAGTTAAAGATCGCACACGAAAAATCCTCCGTCTGCGGCATCGTGACTGTCAGTATCGGTGCGGCGACGCTGATTCCGGAACCAAACGGCCTGCCGGAATCCATCGTCATGCTGGCCGACAAGGCCTTGTACCAAGCCAAGAAAAACGGCCGCAACCAGGCCGTCTGTACCAGCGGCCAACAGGCCGATGACAGCCGCGAAAGCTGCGCGTGAACTCGTCGTGTGCGCAGCACACCAAAGAATTCGTGGTAAGGAAATACCACGCCCCAAAAGTGTGCCGTGCGCACCACACCCTGCGTGAAGCACTTTGACAAGTCGTGACAATGACAACCCCGCCTGAACGATCCCGCGGTCCGCAAGCTTTTTTCTGCGCCGCCTCTGGGCGAGGCAATGTTG
>JALUUZ010000524.1 GCA_027021095.1 Gammaproteobacteria bacterium | reverse complement strand
GCGCCTGGCGACCGTCTCTGCCGAGGTCGACGATAAAATCATTACCCCCGGTGAGTTGGCGACACTGGTGCAGCAGAGGTTCAAGAGCTTCAAGGCCAAGTACCCGGACTACGACCTGGTTTTTCTTGGTGCGAAAAAAAATGCCAAGGAATCCTTTGCCGGAATGAAGCGTGCGCTGGTACTGGCGCTGGCGATCATTTATTTTATCCTGGTGGCTTTGTTTCGCTCCCTGCTCGATCCATTGGTGGTGATGTTTGCGATTCCGTTCGGCGCAATCGGCGTGGTGGTCGGTCACGTGATCTTTGACTATAATATGCAATTCCTGTCGATGGTGGGATTCATTGCGCTGTCCGGGATCGTGGTCAATGACTCACTGATCCTGGTGGATTTTGCGAAAAAGCTGCAGGCACAGGGCGTGGACCGGTTCGAGGCGATGATTGCATCGGGAAAGACACGGATAAGGCCGATACTGTTGACCAGCATCACGACTTTTCTCGGTGTCTCGCCGTTGATCTTCTTTGCCAGCGGCCAGACGGCGTTTTTGTCGCCGATGGCGGTCAGCCTGGGGTTTGGGCTGCTGTTTGCCACGGTGCTGATCCTGGTGGCCGTGCCTTGTTTTTACCTGATCGCCGATGACCTGAGACTGTTGGTCGGCATCAATTCAACACAGAAAAAACCGGAGTAAGGTTTTGGAACAGCGATTACAACGATTGCATGAATTCGTGTCGCAGGCGATCGGCACACAGGACTATGGTTTTGCACCGGCCTCGAGTGATGCCAGCTTCCGGCGTTATTTTCGTGTCAGTTTCGACGGCCGCACCGAGATCGTCATGGATGCACCGCCCGAACACGAGAATTGCGAACGGTTTATCAAGGTCGCCGAGTTCCTTGCCGCTACAGGATTGAATGTACCGTTGATCAAGGCGGCTGACCTCGAACAGGGGTTTCTGCTGATCTCCGACCTGGGTACCGCGCAGTATCTCGATCTGCTCGACAGCAAGAATGCAGACCGGCTGTACGGCAATGCCTTGCAGTCCTTGCTGCTGCTGCAGAAAGCGGAACCGGCAATCGAATTCCCTGAGTATGATGAGGCTTTGCTGACCAGGGAGTTGGGGATCTTTTCCGAATGGTATCTGCAAAGACACTTGGGGCGTGCGTTAAACCGCAAGGAAACTGCGCAATTGCAACAGGTCTACGACTGCCTGGTACAGAATGCGCTGGAGCAGCCGCGTGTGATCGTGCACCGTGATTATCATTCACGAAATTTGCTTGACACAGGTACGACCCGCCCCGGTATACTGGACTTCCAGGATGCGGTCATCGGGCCTATAACCTATGATTTAGTATCGTTGTTGAAAGACTGTTATATCGCCTGGCCCGAAGACAGGGTCGAGCGCTGGGCCTGTGATTACAAGTCCCGCTGTGTTGCCGACAAGGTGATGGCGGAGGTATCCACGCAAGAGTTTCTGCGCTGGTTTCACTTGATGGGAGTGCAGCGGCATCTTAAGGCGGCAGGGATTTTTGCGCGCCTGAAGCACCGTGACGCCAAGCCGGGTTATCTCGCCGACATACCGAGAACGCTTTCTTATGTTGCACGGGTGGCGCGGCAGTACCCGGAGCTGGAGGTGCTGATTGAGTACTGTGAACAGCCGAGCAGCGCGGTCGCGCCTTGAGCGGCAGTGTGTCACCGCGGGTGGCCGGAAATGGGATGGAGACAATAACAAGAATGAACAACCAACGAGAAAGGTAGACAGAATACTATGAAAGCAATGATATTAGCTGCTGGACGCGGAGAGCGTATGCGCCCGCTGACCGACCATCTGCCAAAGCCACTGCTTGAGGTCAATGGCCAACGTTTGATCGAATACCATATTCATGCGCTGGCCCAGGCAGGGATCAGGGAGATCGTGATCAATCTCGCTTACAAGGGTGAGTTGATCAAAGAGGCCCTTGGTAACGGTGAACGTTACGATGTGCGGATCAGCTATTCGGAAGAAGGCGAGGCGCTGGAGACAGGGGGCGGGATCTTCAAGGCATTGCCGATGCTTGGCCCTGGCCCTTTTATCGTCGTCAATGGTGATGTCTGGACCGACTATGATTTTTCCGAACTGGCCGAAAAACAGTTCGATCTTGCGCATCTCGTGTTGATCGAAAATCCTGAGCATCATCCCGCCGGTGATTTCACCCTGCAGGGTGATAAAGTGATCAACCGCAACGGCGAAGGCTCCAGTACCTTCAGTGGTATCGGGATCTATCATCCTGACCTGTTCGCCGGCTGCAAACCCGGCAGGTTTCAACTCGCCAAGCTGCTTGTCGCGGCGATGGATGACGCCCGTGTCAGCGGCGAGCTCTACCGGGGTATGTGGTTCGATATCGGAACGCCCGAGCGTTTTCGTGCGCTGGACCGGATGCTGGCGGAAATGGTGCCGGCCCCAAAGCTGGGAAATGAATCCGCTGCTTCTTCGGTCATCGTAGAATAGATGCCGGCAGGTGCCGGATTGATCGTTCAGCTGCGCGTGCTGTTGAATTTCCTCTATAATATTACTGAGTCTATGTAATCGAAGCGGCTGATATTATGGGTCAGGAGATTCCTACCACCAGGTTTACCCCGCAGGACTTCGAGCAGTTTTACCAGCGTCTGAAGGAAGAAACCAGCCTGCTTGGCGACTGGTCCGACCAGGGCCGGTTTCAGGCCTGTGAGCACAACGCAGGATTCGAGGTCGAGGCCTGGCTGATCAACAAGGATGGTTCACCGGCGGCGGTCAACGAGGCCTATCTGCAGGCGCTGGACAGCCAATGGGTGACACCGGAGTTGTCCAAGTTCAATATCGAGCTGAATACCCGTCCCGAAGCCTTGCATGGTCATGCCCTGTCACGGCTTGAACAGCATTTACAGCGCAACTGGCAGCGCTGTGAGCAGGTTGCCGAGTCGATGAATATCGACCTGGTGACTATCGGGATTCTGCCCAGCCTGCAGGAGAAAGATCTCGGTATTCACAACATGTCGAAGATGCAGCGCTACCAGGCATTGAACGAACGCGTGTTTGCGATGCGCCAGGGCAAGCCGCTGAAAATCGATATCGCCGGCACGGACCAGAGCCTGCAGACCACGCACTACAATGTCATGCTCGAGGCCTCGACGACATCGTTCCAGGTGCATCTGCAGGTACAGCCGCGCGAGGCGGCACGTTTTTACAACGCGTCGGTACTGGCGTCTGCGTTTACCGTTGCCGCCTCGGCGAATTCGCCGTACCTGTTCGGCAAGGCGCTGTGGGAAGAGACCCGGATCCCGCTGTTCGAACAGGCGGTGGCGGTCGGCGGTTACGATGGCGCGGCGTTCGGGCCGATTCGGCGGGTTGGTTTTGGTTCCGGGTACATCAAGGCCTCATTGATGGAATGTTTTTTCGAAAACCTGAACCACTACCCGGTGATGCTGCCTATCTTGTTCGAGGGTGCCAGGCGGCTCGAGCATTTGCGTATTCACAACGGCACCATCTGGCGCTGGAACAGACCGCTGATCGGGTTCGATGCACAGGGCAACCCGACCGTGCGTCTCGAGCACCGGGTGATTGCCGGCGGGCCGACAGTGGTGGATATGATCGCCAACGCGGCTTTCTATTACGGAATTTCGCATTATCTCAGCGGTTTGTCCGATCCGCCGGAAAAACAGGTTGCCTTCGAACGGGCGCGGGATAATTTCTACGAGGCGGCACGTAAGGGATTGCAGGCGCAGGTCAGCTGGCTTGGGGATAAGCGCGGCAATATTCGTGAATTGATTCTGAATGAAGTCCTTGAGATGGCGCATACCGGGCTTGAAATGCTTGCTCTCGATACCAAAGAAATCGATAACTACCTTGGAATCATCCGCGCCCGGGTCGACAAGGGGCAGCATGGCGCGTTTTGGCAGCGGATGTTCGTGCAAAAGTACGGTGCGGATATGTTTGCCTTGGTCGAGGCCTATGTGCAGAATCAGAAAACAGGCCGGCCGGTGCATACCTGGGCGCTTTGAACCGGCATGACGATTGGAGGACGCTGGATAACAGCAGTATGTTGAAACTCACACAACTGGACTATATACCTGATGAGCTTCTGTCTGTCAGCCCGAGGGAATTGTATCGCGTATTGCCTGGACCGACCCTGGTTCACCTGGAAGGCCGACAGCCGCAGCCGCTGTTTCTGTGTGTGTTGCAGCATGGTAATGAACATACCGGCTTCTATGCGCTGCAAAAGGTATTGAAAAAATACCGCAATACTGAATTGCCGCGTTCGCTGAGTATCTTTTTCGGCAATATCGAGGCGGCGCGAAGAAACCTGCGCCGGCTCGATGAGCAGGTCGACTATAACCGTGTCTGGCCGGGTCACCAGTATGGTGACTGCGAAGAGTCGCGGATCATGCAGCAGGTCACCGACATCATGCGCGAGCGCAAGGTGTTCGTCAGCCTGGATATTCATAATAATACAGGGCTGAATCCGCACTATGCCTGTATCAACAGGCTCGACCCGAAATTTATTTACCTGGCCAACCTGTTCAGCCGCACCATCGTGTATTTTACCCGGCCGCTCGGTGTGCAGTCGATGGCGTTTGCCGAGCTATGTCCGGCGGTCACGGTGGAGTGCGGCAAGGCGGGCCAGCCGTATGGCGAGCCGCATGCGATCGAATATATCGAGGCTTGCCTGCGCATGGCGGAACTGCCGACGCACGACCTGCGTGAGCGGGAGTTCAATATCTATTCGACGGTGGCGATAGTCCGGTTTTCCAAGGATATCGATTTCAGTTTCAGCAACGACAGTGCAGACATCCTGCTCGACAGCGACCTGGACTACCTGAACTTCCGCGAGTTGGAACCGGGGACCAGGCTGGGACAGTTCAAAGACGATGCCTTCAAGGGCGTGGAGGTCTGGAACAATGACGGCGACAATGTCGTACAGGAGTTTTTCCAGTTCAAGGACAATGAAATCCGCCTGCTCAAACCAGTGATGCCATCGATGCTGACATCGGACGAACATATCATCCGCCAGGACTGCCTGTGCTACCTGATGGAAAAGCATGACCTTCCCGAATTGCAGTAGAGTGCGCCGAGTACACCAAAGGATTTACGGCAAGAAAATATCGTGTTTGGAAGAATCGCCGCGTGATACCATTTGATTTGCCTTGGTATTGGTGCGTATAACGCACCCTACCACGTGGTGTCCGAAGCACACCAAGGGGTTCGCGGTAAGGACGTATCGCGTGTAGAAGGATCACCACGTGACGAAATACGATTTGGCGCGGTGTTGGGATGTATGATGTATCCCGTCCCATCGTGACGGTGTGCGCAGCACACCAAAGGATTTACAGTAAAGAAATATCACGCCCCAAAGTAGGGTGCGTTGTACGCACCTTGACTTTTTGCCGCCCATGCCACGATTCTGCCATATTTCATCAGCCCTTCAGCATTTTCCAGCAAGCGTGGTGGCACAGTTTGTCAGTATAGTAATAATCCACGGAAGCCAGGAGAGCTCCGGCAGAGCATGGATGAACTGCTTCGGGGCTTGCTGTCGCGCAGGGATGCGCTCATCAAATTGAATCCTGTGTTAGGTGCAGGTATACAGCCGCTTTGGTGGGGATGGAGTCTGAAGCAGGCCGCAGGACCGGGTGATTCCAGCATGGCTCCACAGGCAGGACTGTGGTGCACTTGTAAACCAATCATAATGAATTGGGGGAGTGATGGAGAGCGAACAGGAGAAACAAAAGCCTGGATTTTACGCCGTGTCGGTTGCCGGGCTCAGGCGGGCCGCCGGCGCCGTTGCGGGTCTTCTTCGCAGAACTTACCGTGGCACGAAAACAGTGCTGAGCGGTCTTGGAGAGGGTGGTTACAAAAAACTGCCGCGCAACCTGCTCAGGTTCTTCAAGACCCGGGCCGGCAAGATCACAGGCGGGGTCATTGCGCTGTTGCTGCTGGCTGTACTGATGACGGACTACCTGACGACGTTACGGATCGTCGAGCTCAGCGGTACCGCGAACCTCGACGCACGTGGCGGTAAAATCGTGATCCGCTACTCCAGGCCGGTCTCGGCGCCTGGCTTTATACCGGACGGAGACAAGCTGTACGTGCGTACCAGCCTGAGCAAAGACGGTTTGACCGAAACCCATGTGCTGAGCTATCCGACAGCCTATGCCTCGCGCTACAAGCTGGTGCTCGCAGCACACAAGAATGCCTATAAACTCTTTGGCCTGTTTCGTCTTCCTGATGCGATTCATCTTACCACCGGCATAGAAAAAATCTCGGTCAAAGACCTGGACCCAACAGGCAAGTCGGTCCCCGAACCGCAGTTGCTCGGAAACCGGATCGTGATCGTGTTCAACGGTGAGTTCAATCGCCGTTATGCGCAGAACAAAAAGCTGCTGCCGGATGAAGTCGGCTACGTGAGCATGACGCCGAAGGTCAAGGGTTATTTTCGCTGGTCGAAGCGTAACGAGCTTAGTTTCTACTTTACCGACACAGGACCGCAGTTCGACACCAAGTATTCGTTTACGGTTTATCCTCAGAAGCTGATCGATGCCAAGACCCAGGCCTGGGTCGGCAAAAAGACCCGCTTCAGTCTCCGGACCTCGAAATACGACATTCGTATCAGGCGGTTTTCACTGCAGGGCAAGGTGGACCACCGTCAGCCGCTTTTGATCCATTTTTCAGGCGACATGGTGCCGGTGACCAAGGTCAACAAGACGCTGGAGCTCGAGCAGCTTGCTTCGATCTCGCCGGCGGTGAATGGCAAATGGACCTG
>JALUUZ010000523.1 GCA_027021095.1 Gammaproteobacteria bacterium | reverse complement strand
AAATTCCGGATTTTTTCTTAGAATGATGATGATAGTGGCAGTCATATACCTGATGTTTAGTATCGTCTTTATCTTTCTGGGCCGCTACCTGATCAAGTACAGCTCGGCGATCGGCCGGCTTCGCATTACCAAAGAAGCGAGTGACCTGGAAGCTGCGTTGCTGGCACAAAAGCGTTTCTGGGAACTGGCTGGAATCATCATACTGTTCCTTCATATCGTCATGGTGTTTTCCATGGTGCTCTAGCCCGCATTTTCTTACCACCGTTCGTAGCGAGACGGCCCAATGGCAGCGGCCAGGCTGGCACAATGACTGCTTGTCAATACACGCTATATTAACTATCATCCCCATATCACTATGTTTTATGTTGAAAACAACCCGGTGCCAGGCCTGCGTCGGCCGTACGGCAGGTGCATCGCGCTGCTGGGTGTCTGCTGCCTGCTCGCATTCCCCCAGGCCTGGGCTGCCATCTCTGATTTGACCGGTGACTGGGTCAATATCGATCCGGCAACACGTGGTATCACCCGGATCAACGTGACCCGCGCTGGGACACAGCACCGTATCCGGGTATTTGGCAAATGCCGCCCGACCGATTGTGACTGGGGCAGTGTGCCGGCCTATTTCTATACCACACGGGTCAGCAGGCCGCTGACTGCCACGGCGATCGCGCTGACAGCGATCTATATAAAGAATTATGCCCATTCCATCATTACGATCAGAAAGTCCACGCATAACAAAATCGTCCTGACCGTGTTTACCCGTTTTACCGACAACAGCCGCCGCAGCAATTACACCTCAACCTACGTATTGAAACGCAGATTCTACCGCTTGAATCTCAACAACAAAGCAAGATCACTGCCGGTGGTAAAGATAAGGCCTAAAGGCCGTCCGGCTGCCACCCCCGGGACACGTATCACACCACAACCTAAACCACCGACACCGCGGCTGGTCATCCAGGATCCGCCGGTGTTTCGCTCCCGGGACTGTATCAATTTCAACCCGGCCAGCCTGAGGCTGCACAGGGTTCGCGGTCACTGGCGCATCATCTATGGCACAAAGACGCTGAAGGACTTCAAAAAAAATCGCAAGGAGGCCAGGCGCAGCCTGCAGATCATCCGCCACTACGGCTTTACCCGTCAGTGTACGGTAGGCCGCACCACCCCGTTCATGGAATATTACCTGACCGGCAACCGCCCCCCGGCAACACGCCTCGCCGGCGAAGACTGTATCGGCTTCAATCCCGACACACTGAAAGTGATGAAACTGGAAGGCCGCTGGCAGCTGGCCAACAACACGCGCTGGATCCTGGATTTCAAACACAAGCGCCGCCTGGCGCGCAAATCATTGCGCGTGATAAAACGCTATCGTTTCAGCAAGATCTGTTTCGTCGGCAGACCGCAGCCCTCGCTGACCTATTTCCGCCGCTGAAATCACTACGGCTGCGACACCTCCGGCTTGAAGATCAACATACGGTTGTTGACCGGCATTTCGAGATCCTCGGCCAGGCGCAGGCCGCTTGCACCGGCAAGCCTGCACAGGTCATCGATATCACGAATTCCGCTGAGCGGATCCCGCTGCCTGAGCCACTGGTCGAAGCGGGCATTGCTTGGGCTGGTGTAGCGCCCATGGTAGTTGAAAGGCCCGTAGAGACAAAACACGCCCGCCTTGTCCAGCACCTGCCCTATCCCGGTAAACATCACCTCGACCAGTTCCCAGGCAATGATATGCACCGTGTTCGCGGAAAAAACCGCATCGACCTGAAACACAGGCCATACCGGGTTGCGTAGATCCAGCACGCTCGGAGGCTGGATATTGGCGATCGCCGCCTCCTCGAGCCACAGCTTGATACCGGCAAGGTTTTCGGCCACATCGGTCGGATACCAGTCGATCCCTGGAAACGACGGCGCAAAATAGACCGCATGCTGGCCCGTGCCGGCTCCGATTTCAAGCAGCTTCCCTGCCGGCGGCAAAAACAGTTCGAGCGCCGCTAAAATCGGCTCCCTGTTCTGTTCGCAGGATTCTGAATAGGGCTTGTTTCGTTGCTGCCCGCTCATCCGTCCATCGCCTCGAGCTGTTCCCAGCGCTGGTAAAGTGCCGGCAGCTGCTGCTGCAGTTCTTCCAGGCGCGACATGACCTTGGTGATAGCCTGTTTATCCTGCCGGTAGAACTCACTGTTCATCGTCTGCTGTTCAAGCTGCCGCTGTTCCTGTTCAAGCAATTCGATCTGCTGTGGCAGGGACGCAAGTTCCTGTTTTTCTTTGTAACTCAGTTTTTTTCTTGTCGCCGTTTTGGGCGTGACCGTTCCTTGTTCTGCCTCTGCAGCCTTGGCAGCTTTTTCAGTTCGAGCGCCGGCCTTAGTCCTGCCAGGCCCGGCACCCGTGACAGGCTGCTTACGCTGCCGCAGCCAGTCTTCATAACCACCAACATATTCACCGATTCTGCCCTCCCCTTCGAACACCAGGGTACTGGTGACCACATTGTCGAGAAACGCGCGATCGTGACTGACGATCAACAGGGTACCATCGAATTCCACCAGCAGATCCTCGAGCAGTTCCAGTGTATCGACATCCAGATCATTGGTCGGTTCATCGAGCACCAGCATATTGGCAGGCCTTGCCAGTAACTTGGCCAGCAACAAGCGGTTACGCTCGCCGCCGGACAACACCTTGACCGGCGAATCGATCTGTTGCGGCGGGAACAGAAAATCCTTCAGGTAACCAATCACATGACGCGAGCGCCCACGGACCATGATCCGGTCACTGCCGTCACTGATATTCTCGCGCACCGTTTTGTCGGTATCCAGCTGCTGGCGTTGCTGGTCGAAATACGCCGTCTCGAGCCGGGTGCCAAGCAGAACCTCTCCATGGTCGGGCTGCAATTCGCCAAGAATCAGTTTCAGCAGCGTGCTCTTACCTGACCCGTTCGGACCGATGATCCCTACCCGGTCACCGCGCTGGATCGAGGTCGTCAGATCCTTGATCACGACATGCGTACCGTAGGAAAAGCTGACATGCCGCAGTTCAGCGACGCGCTTGCCGGACAGGCTGGCAGTATTGCCGTGTAATACTGCCTTGCCCTGCGATGCAATACGCTGCCGACGCAGTTCCCGCATCTGCTGAAGCTTACGTACACGCCCCTCGTTACGAGTACGCCGGGCCTTGATTCCCTTGCGGATCCAAGCCTCTTCCTCGGCAAGTTTTTTGTCGAATTTTTCTGCATGACGTTGTTCGATCTCAAGCAGTTCCTGCTTCTTCTGCAGATAGAGATCGAAATTACCGGCAAAGGAAGTCAGCTTGCCACGGTCGAGCTCGACGATACGCGACGCAATATTCTTTTGAAAGGTACGGTCATGCGTGATAAACACCAGGGCACCCTGGTAGCAAAGCAAAAAGTCCTCGAGCCAGGTAATGGCCTGTATGTCCATGTGGTTGGTCGGCTCATCGAGCAACAACAGGTCAGGCTCGCTGACCAATGCCCTGGCAAGCATGACCCGGCGCCGTACCCCGCCGGAACAACTGCTGAATTCTTTTTCCGCCGGCAGCGACAACCTGCTGAGCACCGTGTCGACCTTTTGATTGATATTCCAACCGTCTGCCGCCTCCAGCAGGTGCTGCTGGACCTCCAGGTGCTGCAGGTTTGCATCGCTGGCGTCCTGCTGCACCTGGCGGAGTGCCTGGTGATAACCGTTCAGCACCTCACCCAGCCGCCCCAGCCCGGATGACACGACATCGAATACCGTACCCTGCAGTTCTGTAGTCACCTCCTGCTGCAGACACGAAACCCGCAATGTGTCACGACGCCAGACCTCGCCCTCATCGACCGCCAGCTCTCCAGTGAGCACGCGAAACAGTGTCGATTTACCAGCGCCGTTACGCCCCAACAGGCTTATTTTATCACCAGCCTCGATCTGGAAGTCAGCATCGGCAAGGATCGGCTTCAGACCAAAGGCCAGCGAGACATTTTTCAATGTGACAATTGACATAGACATGGATTTTAACAGAAGATAAGCTGCTCTTTTCAACTAATGGTGGTGCACATGTATTCATTCAGTGTAGAAATCGACAAGCCGTTCGACCAGGCGATTGAAATCACGACCGAGGCGCTGAAGCAGGGTGGCTTCGGCATTCTGACCGAAATCGATGTCAAGGCGACATTGAAGAAAAAACTCGATGTCGATAAACCCCCTTATAAAATACTTGGCGCCTGCAACCCGGGGTTCGCGAACCGGGCACTGGACCTGGAGCCGGATATCGGGGTACTGCTGCCATGCAATGTCGTGGTGACAGAACCGGTTCCTGGAAAGTCGAAGGTCATCTTTATGGATCCGGAGGCCGTATTAAATCTGACCGACAACAAGGAAGTCCATGCTGTGGTTGCCGAAGTGCGTGCCATATTGGAAAAAGTACGGGACACGGTCACCGAGGCTGCGAAATAGGACAGGTGATGCGCGCCGTTGGCACGCATCACCTGTTGCAGCTACTTGGGCGGTGTCGTGGTGCCGGTGTTGGTTCCGGGTTTTGCACCGGGAGTTGGTGCCGGGGCCGGTGACGGGCTGGGTCGAGAAACGGGCTTTTTCCGGTTCATCATCATCATCTGCATCAGGCTGCCGGACATCATCTTCATCTGCAACGCCATCAAATCAGCTTCGTTATTGATCTTCTCCAAGTCGACGACGACTTTTTCCAGCTCCGGCAGCGCCACTTTCATCATCATATTCATCTGCGCCGCGTCGGCTTTCTTTTTGTTCAGTGCCGCGATCATTTTACCGGTCTCAGCTTTCCACTTTCTGCTCATCTTCTCCGGGATCCAACGGCCCTCGACCTTGACCAGGGTCATCTTCTTCTTGGACTTGTCCTTGGCCCGGGTAAGCTCGACGACCGCCTTGTCCCCGGAGCTGGAGACCAGCTTGACAGTGACATTGTCCGCTTCAGTCATCGCTGCGCTGATATCCGGATTCACCTTGCCCATGGCTTTCATGATACTGCTGCCGGTCGTTGACAAAAACTTGTCGACATCCAGGTTTTTCAACGTACTGTGGCTGCCCAGCTGGCTGTTCACCAACAGGCCAAACACTTCTACCGCGGCATCGTAACCGGCATTGACATCCTTGGCAGGCACGGGCATTTTTTTCATTGCACCGATAAAAATAGCCTTCTTGTCTTTCAGTACTTTCAGCACACGCCTGAACAGTGAAGCGGTCTTGTCATAGTTTTCCTGGCTGACCATTTCGGCGGTCAAGCGGATTATCTGGTTTACGTCCTGCTGGTAGCTTTTCGGCATCGCCCGCCAGATCGCCTGTGGCTGCTGATTGGCAATCGCCGAGGCGATGCTTTTCACCGTACCATCCGGGCTGGAAGGTACAGCTGCTGTCTTGTCTCCGCCGCAACTGGCCAGGGCCAGTAAAGCCACCGTTACCACAACGCTGTAAAATAACTTGAATTTCAATGTATTCTCCTCAAGATCACAAATGTTCAGGTTTCCTTCAGTATAACGCTTTATCGGTAAAAGTATAACTCCCTCGCTGGCACCCAAGACAAAACGGCGACAAACCGATGACAATCCAATGACAAACACAAGGTCTGACCATGCTAGAATTGATCGTGTGGTTCCGAGCCGGACATCACGTTATTGCTTGACAGGCACTGGTACAGTCTATGGAGAGACTGTACCAGGTTAGCCCTCCAGCTGAAGGCGAAAACTCAGCAGTCCTGGTGCTAGCCCGCATTTCTCACCACCGTTCGTCGCAGTAGAAGGGTGGTGAGAAGTGCGGGCTAGTGGCGTACCGAAGCCGACGGATGTTTACAAATTGCTGATTCTAATAAAGATGCACAATAACGTTATTTTAAAGTTAACAGTCTGTACCATCGTTGCGCTGACCATCGTTGCATTGGTCTCCTGCGCACCGGCCGTAAAGCAAAAAAAACCAGCCAGTGACAGATCGCTGATTCGTGGTCAGATGCCACTAGGCCATGACACGGGATCGTCCCTCGCGGCCAAAAAGCACCTGGGCGAAATCGAACGTACCTTACCCCGCCGCTACACGATCGACAATATACCGATCCTGACCAACAAGTCCTACAGTGACATGTATTTCCGTTACTACGGCACCAATCCAACGATCGACACCAGCGAAGAAAATGTGTCGACTTTTTCAGCAACCCCGGATACCGCCTCTTACACCATCGCCAAAGCCTACCTTTCACAAGGCAGACTGCCGCCGGAAGCAGCTGTTCGGGTCGAAGAATTTATCAATGCATTCGACTATCAGTACCGCGCCCCGAGACAGGGCGATTTCAGTATTGACGCCGAAGTCTTTCCGTCGCCAAACCGGCGTGGATACCATGTGCTGCGCCTTGGGATCAAGGGAAAAACTGAACACCCGTCTCAGCGTAAGCCCGCAAACCTGGTTTTCGTCATCGATATTTCGGCTTCGATGAACAAAGAAAAGCGGTTACGGTTGGTAAAAAAGTCGTTGCAGCTGCTGGTCAACCGACTCAAGAAAAAGGACCTCCTTGCAATAGTCGCTTTTAACAATGACGCCTACACCGTGCTGAATCCCACACCGGGTCATGACAAGGGCCGTATCCGCCAGGCTGTCGATGGCCTCAAGGCTGGTAAGTCAAGCAACCTGCAGCGTGGCCTGCTGCTGGGTTACCGCCTGGCACGGAAACATCACGACCGGTCAAAAACCAGCCGGGTGATCCTCGTCTCGGACGGTATCGTCACCAAAGGCGCAGCGACCGCAGAAAAAATTTTCCAGGCAATCGGTTCG
>JALUUZ010000522.1 GCA_027021095.1 Gammaproteobacteria bacterium | reverse complement strand
GATCAGATCATGACTGGCAACCAGGACGGTGACGCCAACCTGGTTGAACTGTTCGAACAGTGCCATGACTTCCGCGGACAGTTCAGGATCGAGGTTGCCGGTGGGTTCATCGGCGAGCAGGATTTCGGGTTTCCCGGCGATGGCGCGGGCGATACCGACACGCTGTTGTTCACCGCTGGACAGGGTGGCGGGATGTTTCCTGGCATGCCCGAGCAGCCCGACCTTGTCCAGTGCGGCATGCGTATGTGTCTTGACCGCGGCAGCCGAAAAGCCGGTAATCTGTAACGGCAGTGCGACGTTTTCAAACACGGTCTTGCGTTCCAGCAGCAGGTTGTTCTGATAGACCATGCCGATCTTGCGCCGGTGATAAGGAATCTTGCGCCGGGTGACAGAGCGCAGGTTGATGTTGTCGAAGACGACTTCGCCTTTGCTTGGACGCTCGATCAACGCGATGAGTTTCAGCATCGTGCTTTTGCCGGCACCGGAGTGTCCGGTCAGAAAAACCATTTCGCCTTTTTCCAGTTGTGCAGAGACACCGTTCAAGGCGTCATGCCCTCCCGGGTACCGCTTGTAGACATTGTGAAACTGGATCATCGTCGTTCCAACGGGTTACCTCGTGTGTCCTCACCCCGGAAAAGGGCGGGCAAAACCGAATGTGCCGCGGTATGTTCAGAACAATGCGTCGATAAACTCATCGGCGTTGAAACGGCGCAGGTCCTCGATGCCTTCGCCGACCCCGATAAACCTGACCGGCACCCCGAGTTTGCCGGCGATCGCGAAGATCACGCCTCCCTTGGCCGTGCCGTCGAGTTTAGTCAATGCGATACCGCTTACGTCGACGGCCTGTTTGAACTCGGTGGCCTGGGAAATTGCATTTTGCCCTGTCCCGGCGTCCAGCACCAGCAAAACCTCGTGCGGTGCGGTCGGGTCGAGCTTGCCGATCACCCGTTTTACCTTTTTCAACTCGTCCATCAGGTTGGACTGGGTATGCAGCCGGCCTGCAGTGTCGGCGATCAGGATATCGGCCTTCCTCGCCTTGGCCGATTCCATTGCATCGAAGATCACCGAGGCGGAATCAGCGCCGGTATGCTGGGCGATGACCGGGATCTGGTTGCGTTCGCCCCAGGTCTGCAGTTGTTCGACTGCAGCGGCACGGAAGGTGTCGCCGGCAGCGAGCATCACACTGTGGCCCTGTTGCCGATAATAGTTTGCCAGTTTGCCGATGGTCGTGGTTTTACCTGCACCGTTGATGCCGACGACCAGGATCACGAACGGGTGTTCAGCAGTGATTTGCAATGGCTGGTCGCAGGGCTTCAACAGTGCTGACAGGCTTTGTTTCAGTGCGCTGATGACCGCCTCCGGGTCGCCCAGTTCTTTGCGCGACAGGCGCCCGGTCAACTCGTCGATGACCTGCTGCGTTGCATCGACGCCGATGTCTGCGACCAGCAGTTGTGTCTCGATTTCCTCGAGCAGATCTTCGTTGATCGTTTTCTGTCCAAGAATCAGGCTGGAAAGTTTTTCGGTAAAGCCGGCCCGGGTCTTGGACAATCCCTGTTTCAGGCGGCTGAACCAGTTTTTCGATTTCTGTGTGTCTTTGTCTTTGCGTAGATTGAACATTTTAAGCGGCTTACTTTCAAATAAAGAGAAAATTATAGTGCCTTGGCATCAAGCTGGTCTTATACTTGGACACTGGTTAAAGCGCCCGGCAGTCCGCCACGCAACGCGCGTGCTACCCTTAAGGGAAGCATTGGTGAACAGCCAGCGTTCACAAAGGCAGTTTCAACAACGCGTTGAGTGGTTCATCGCTGGATTCCCGGAGCATACAAAGCAGAAAAGCTTGTTTTTGCTTTGTCGGGCGTAATAGTACCATTTGTCGGGCAGACAATGAATGTAAAGGAAAACCATGAAACGAATAGGCATGCTAATATTGTTGTTTTTTTCGTCAATCAGCGCCTTTTGCGCAGACAGCCAGATTTATGAGTATACGTTGCGCAACGGTCTTAAACTGATCGTCAAGGAGGATCATCGTTCTCCTGTCGTGGTGTCACAGGTCTGGTACCGGGTCGGCTCGAGTTACGAGCACAACGGTATCACCGGGATCTCCCATGTACTGGAACACATGATGTTCAAAGGGACCAGTCGTTTCAAGGCAGGTGAGTTTTCACGCATCATCGCGGCCAATGGCGGGCGCGAGAATGCCTTTACCGGGCGTGACTATACCGCGTATTTCCAGCGCCTGGAAAAATCCCGGCTCAAGGTCAGTTTTGAGCTGGAAGCCGACCGGATGCGGTCGCTGAAGCTGACGGACAAGGAGTTCCAGAAAGAGCGCAGTGTCGTGATCGAGGAACGCCGCCTGCGTACCGAGGACAAGCCGACCGCGATCACCTACGAGCAGTTCAATGCCGTGGCGTTCCAAAGCAGTCCCTACCGTATCCCGGTCATCGGCTGGATGGACGACCTGAAGAATCTGCGTGTCGAAGATCTACAGAAATGGTACCAGCGCTGGTATGCACCGAACAATGCTACTGTCGTGGTGGTCGGCGATGTAGTACCGAAACAGGTATTTCTGCTGGCGAAAAAATATTTCGGGCATTTGAAGCCTTCGCGGCTCGATCCGCCGAAGCCGCAGCGCGAGCCGAAACAGCTGGGTATCCGGCGGATCACGGTCAAGGTGCCGGCGCATCTTCCTTACCTGATGATGGGGTATAAAACCCCGGTGGTGGGTACGGCCCACAAGAGCTGGGAACCCTATGCGCTGGAGGTGATGGCCTATGTGCTGGACGGGGGACGCAGCTCGCGGTTCACCAAGGAGTTGATCCGCGGCAAGGCGATCGCAGCACAGATCACCACCAGCTACGATCTGCACAGCCGGCTCAACAACCTGTTTACCATTTTCGCTATTCCGTCACAGGGCACCAGTATGGATGCCCTGGAAAAGGCCTTTCGCCGGCAGATCGACAAGGTGAAAAAAGAACTAGTAAGCAAGTCAGAGCTCGAGCGCGCCAAAGCGCAGATCCTGGCGGAGAAGATTTTTCAGCAGGACTCGGTGTTCTACCAGGCGATGAATCTTGGATTGCTCGAGACCACGGGCAAGGGCTGGCGCGAGGAGGCGAATTATATCGCCAATATCAAGAATATCACGCCGGAACAGATCCGCTATGTCGCCAACAAATATTTCATCGACGACCAGCTTACGATCGCCAGGTTGAAGCCACTGCCGATGTCAATGAAAAAGCCGATAAAAAGAACCATACGGGGAGGGCGTCATGCACGTTGACAGGATGAAGACCAGACTCTGCACATTGTTGTTTGCTGTCGGCCTGTCGTTGGCCAGTGCCGTTGCCTTGTCAGGACCGAAGATCGTTTCCTGGGTGACGTCCAACGGAGTCCGGGCGATGTATGTGCACGCACCGCAGATTCCGATGGTCGAGATTCGTGTCATGTTCGATGCAGGTGCGGCGCGGGACGGCAGGCTTCCGGGACTGGCGACGCTGGTGAACAAGATTTCGATCATGGGAGCAGCGGGCAAGACGGCGAACCAGCTGGCCGAGAGTTTCGAGAGTGTTGGCGCCAAGCAGAACCAGGGGGCGCTGCGAGACTCCGCCTGGTACAGTCTGAAGAGCCTGAGCGAGGAGAAGTATCTTTCGCGCGCAGTGCAGACACTGGCAAAAATTGTGACCAGCCCGGACTTCAACAAGGCGGATATAGAGCGGGAACGCAAACGTGCACTGATCAAGCTTAAACGCAAGCTGCAATCGCCAAAGCACGTTGCCAAGCGGGCGCTGTATAAAGCGGTATTTGGTCAACACCCCTATGCCGCAATGCCGGACGGTACGATGGCCGGGGTCAAGGCGATCAGCCGCAAGGACCTGGTTCGGTTTCATAAAAAATACTATGTAGGCAGAAACGCGGTGGTTGCTGTCGTCGGTGCAGTGGACGAGCAGCGCGCACGCAAGCTGGTTGATCAATTGACAGGAAAACTGCCGGCAGGTGCACCGGCACCGGTGTTGCCGCCGGTCAAGCCGCTTACCGAGGCCAAGACCATTCGTATCAATCACCCGTCGACACAGACCCATATCCTGTTCGGACAGACCGGGGTGCGGCGTGGTCATCCGGATTATTTTGCCTTGTATCTCGCCAACCACGTGCTGGGTGGTAACGGCCTGGTTTCGAGATTGAGCGAGGAGGTACGTGAGAAGCGTGGATTGGCCTACAGCGTCTACAGCTATTTTCTGCCCATGCGGCGCAAGGGTTTGTATACCATGGGAATGCAGACCAAGAATGACAAGGCGGACGAGGGAGTCAAGGTCATGCGCGATGTGCTGGCCGACTACCTGGCGAAGGGAATGACCAAGAAGGAGTTTATCGCGTCGAAAAAAAATATTACCGGGGGATTCGCGTTGCGTATCGACAGCAACAACAAGGTAGCCGAATACCTGGCGATGATTGGTTTTTACCGGCTGCCGGTCACTTGGCTGGATGATTTTCCAGAAAAAATAAACGCGTTGACCTTGGAACAGGCCAACCAGACATTTCAGCGTTACGTCAATCCCGGCAAGATGGTGACAGTTATCGTTGGCGGGAAATAGATCCGGCGGGCGGGGCAGGTCCGGTCCGCTGCGCGATACCGGTAAAGAAGGGCCGGGCAAAGTCAGGATTATCGGCGGACGCTGGCGGCGCAGGCTCGTCAGCTTCGAGCGGCAGCCGGGGCTGCGGCCGACCCCTGACCGTGTCAGGGAGACGCTGTTCAACTGGCTGGCGCCCCTCGTTTCCGGTACCCGGTGCCTGGATCTGTATGCCGGCAGCGGTGTACTGGGTTTCGAGGCGCTGTCACGTGGGGCACAGCGGCTGCTGCAGGTAGAGAGTAACCGTGCTGTAGTCACGCAGCTGAAACACCAGGCCCAGGTGCTGGGTGCGGATGACGTGGAAGTGGTATTGCAGGATGTATTGGCGTTTCTGCGTGCGCGGCGGCCCGGAGTGGAATTCGACCTGGTATTCGTCGACCCGCCGTACCAGGACCGGCTGGTGACGGAGACCTGCCGGCTGCTCGAGAAGTACCGGTGGATTGCCGGGAACGGTTTGATTTATTTCGAGTCAGATACGCTGATACCGGCTGCCCGGTTGCCGGCCGCCTGGGAGATCATCAGGCACAAAAAAGCCGGTGCAGTGCATTACTGCCTGGCTTGCAGAACGGCTGACACTGGCTGAATGTGGAAATTGCAGCGAAGTCATGGTTAGGGGAGCAAGAGGATGGGGCGTTTCAATTCGGTGACAGCAGTCTACCCGGGCACCTTTGATCCGATTACGCACGGGCATACGGACTTGATTGCGCGCGCCAGCAGTCTGTTCGATCATGTCATCCTTGCGATCGGTGAAAACCCGGAAAAACAGCCGCTGCTCACCGTCGGGCAGCGTATCGCATTGGCGAACAAGGTGCTTGCCGGCTATGACAATGTCGAGGTTACACAATTCGACTGTCTGCTGGTCGACTTTGCACAGCAGCGGGGGGCCAGGGTGATTTTACGCGGGCTGCGTGCAGTGTCGGATTTCGAGTATGAATTTCAGCTGGCAGGGATGAATCGTCATCTGGCTCCCGGGATCGAGACGATGTTTTTGACGCCTTCTGAAAACTATGCGTTTATTTCGTCGAGCCTGGTGCGTGAGATTGCGCGCCACCGCGGCGATATCAGTCCTTTCGTACACCCCATCGTGGAGGCTGCACTGCGGGAGAAATTGGGTTAATATCACTGCAGCGATATTTTGATTTGGGTTTTGACAATGGCATTGATGATTACCGATGAATGTATCAACTGCGACGTCTGTGAGCCGGAGTGTCCCAACGCGGCGATCTCGCAGGGCGATGAGATCTATGAGATCGATCCTGACTTGTGTACCGAATGTGTCGGCCACTACGACGAACCACAGTGTGTGTCAGTATGTCCGGTGGACTGTATCCCCAAGGATCCGCAGCACGAAGAGAGCAAAGAGCAGCTGTTGGAGAAGTACAACAGGCTGCAGGATGATGAAGTCGCCTGATCCCGGTCAGTCCGGGGTAAACGCCAGCCAGTCGTACCGCGGATCTCCGACGGCCATGAACCAAGGGTTTGTCAGCGAGTCCTTGGTGTTGTAGCGCAATGGTTCACGGTTGAAGGTACACAGGCACCCGCCCGCCTCTTCGACGATACATTGGCCCGCCGCAGTATCCCACTCAGAGGTAGGTCCCAGGCAGGGATAGAAATCGACAGTTCCTTCGGCAACACGGCAGGACTTGATCGAGCTGCCGATATGGCGCAGTTCGTGGGGGCCGATGTTGTGCAGCCATTTTCTCAGTACCTGGTCGTTGCGCAGGCCACTGACCGCCACGACCGGGGTATGACCGTTCATTTTCCTGGTCTGCAGGCGCATTGCGTCTTTGCCGGGTCTTTGGCCTGTCGTTTTGTAGGCGCCGGCACCTTTCAGTGCATAGAAACACTCACCGGTTACCGGAATATAGATGACGCCCAGTACCGGCTGGTGTGCGTCGATCAGCGCTATATTGACCGAAAAGCTGTCTGTGCGCGCGATAAAGTCGCGTGTACCGTCCAGCGGGTCGACCAGCCAGTAGCGTGACCAGGTTTTTCTTTGGCTAAACGGGATATCGGCGGCTTCCTCTGACAGGACCGGGCAGTCGGGAGTCAGCTGCCGCAGCCCGTCGCTGATGAGATGGTGTGCGGCATAGTCTGCTTCGGTGACCGGACTCCTGTCGGTCTTCAGCCGGACTTCGAAATCGTCCTGCTGGTAGACAGTACGAATTTTTTCGGCGGCTTCCGCGGCAAGCTGTACACAGTTTTTTAGCAGGTCTTCGTTCAGCGGTTCGTCCTCCGGTATGGCACACGCACAGGGGACTATTCTATCAGCTTTAACTTTATCCTGGTGTAGAGTTTTCCCTCGAACCAGGCATCGAAATGAATCCC
This sequence comes from Gammaproteobacteria bacterium, assembly GCA_027021095.1. Taxonomy (GTDB): domain Bacteria; phylum Pseudomonadota; class Gammaproteobacteria; order SZUA-21; family SZUA-21; genus SZUA-21. The sequence goes on along the minus strand of JALUUZ010000522.1, from coordinate 20,259 downwards.
CTGGCGGGTCTTGTTGACGCGGAAGCCTTGTTGTTGCCTGGGGTTGATGCTGATGAATTTAAGTTTACGTGGCAGCTTCAGGTCCATCGACACCCGCATCGGGAAAAAGCCATCGAGGAAGCGCCGCATAAAGGGCCCGTTGGTCAAGGTAAAACTTCCATCGGCGTTCTTGGTCAAGGCCCTGGAGTCGGCCTGGATGCACAGGTAGGCGTTTTTACCGACATTGCGTAGCTGTACCGTTGCATTTTCGATCCAGGCCTTCTTGATATTCAGTGCGCGTATGATTTTCAGGTTTTTGATCTTGTTCTTGTTGTAGACCACCTGCGCCCTGGGAAAGGGATCGAGATTCTCGTGGCATTGCAGTATTTTTATCCATCCATGTTCCAGGCTCTTATCGTGGATGATAAACGTGTTATGATGATGGTGAACCTTTTTTTTCGGGGGGTTTGTCAGAAACCTGAGTTTCCCTTCGTTGATGGACGCTGTCGGCAGATCTTCTATCTCATCATTGAGCCAGGCCTCGATCGTTTTTTCAGACAGCTCGGCGCCGACGGAAACCGGTGAGAAGAGAGTGACAGCAGCGATCAGGGCCAGGATGGGTACAGAATACATAAGCAGACCTTGCTGGATAACAATGACTGATACAATAATAACATTAAAATGCGGACTTTGCTGCCAGCGGGTGCGGTTCGGGCGGCAGCGAGCAGCCCGCGCAGCGGATTGAACGGATGTTTGTGGAAAGGCCAATGATCGACTGGAATAAAATTGACTCTGTATTTCTCGATATGGACGGGACCCTGCTGGACCTGCACTTTGACAACTATTTCTGGCGCGAATTCGTTCCCGAGCGCTACGCCGGTATGCATGGGCTGGACCCGGCGGAGGCCAAGGAGATCCTGTTTCCGAAGTTCAGGCGCATGGAGGGTACGATGGACTGGTATTGTGTCGATTACTGGAGCCGTGAACTCGGGCTGGATATCGCCGAGATGAAACAGGAAATCAGGCATTTGATTCGTATTCGTCCGAAGACAGTGGCGTTTCTTGATTTCCTTAAGCAGAAGGGTCACCGGCTGGTACTGGTTACCAATGCGCATCAGAAAAGCCTGGCGTTGAAGATGGAGATCACGCAACTGCAGGGACATTTCGATCGTCTGGTCTGTGCGCACACGATTGGTGTACCAAAGGAAAACCTGCTGTTCTGGGACAGGCTGAAGCAGATCGAGAATTTCACCAACGAGTCGACGCTGCTGGTCGATGACAGTACCGCGGTGCTCGAGTCTGCCAGGGAATATGGAATCAAGTATCTGCTGGCAATCGCCTGGCCGGATTCAAAGGCGGAAAAAAGAGAGATTGCCGGGTTTGATTCGATTCATTGTTTTTCGGAACTCTTGCAGGCTGATGCGTGAGATGCCTGGATGCGAGGCGCTTCCCGTGCGTGTTCAACGTTCCCAGCGTTTGAAGCGTTTTTTGCAGTAGGCGCGCAGACTGTCGTAATCCTCGAAATAGAGTTCCCAGCCGTCTTCTGCAGGCTGATCGTATTCGCAATAGTCGTTGTCATGGTCACGGCAGATTTGTGGCCGTACCGGGTAGATGCCGCAACGTCCTCCCGGTTCAACCAGGTGCCGGCACTTGGTGGTGACCAGCAGATACCAGCCGTCGTCGTCCTTGTAGATCTTGACGTGTTCATGGGATATCTGCCATAGCAGGTGCTCGTAGTCGTATTTCGATCGTGGTGTGTCTATCTGTTGTGTAAAGTAGGTGCAGCATAGAGAGCTTGTACACAGGTCACACTTGTTGTCGGCTTGTCTGGTGGTTTTACAGCGGATTTTCTCAGGCATTTAGTCAGACCCGGTCATTACCCAAGGTTATGGATTCGTGGACTCCGGCAGTGTGGGTAACCTGCAGGAGACACGTTGAAAACAGAAAAATAATTTATAAAACTATGGTTTCGTGTTATTATAGCAAGAAGTGTAAGGCAGTAGTTCAGCGTATGCCGGATTTGTCGGACATGGTCCGACAGCATGCGGAAGGCAGAAAAACAAGGGTCAAAATCAGACACTTGGCAGGGTTTTAGCCTGCGGTTCGATACGGGTATAAGCTTTATTTTTACAGTCAGATTTTTTGTTTCAGAGCTTGAGTTATTTCTATCTCGCACTATAGTTATAGCTGACAGCCGCCAACTGCCTTGCCTTATTCCCGAATCATGATGACCAGATAAAGTCGATCGGTGTTGGATTTTGAGCTGTTTTATGCTGTTGTAAAATTACCCAGGCATCGCGGAAAAGTTGAGCCAGCCATTGACACTTGGCCATTAACACAGGTATCTTATTGGCAAGCACTAGCCGGGAACCATGACTCTGATTCCATTTTTCTTTGATTTTTAATCCAAATTTTATTCTGTAGGGGACTGACGCGTGAGCAGTGAGATTGTTAGTGTAACTGACGATTCGTTTGAAGATGAAGTATTGAAATCAAAAAAGCCCGTGCTTGTCGATTATTGGGCGGAATGGTGCCAGCCTTGCAAGATGATTGCACCGATTCTCGATGAACTGGCAGATGAATACAGCGGTAAACTGAAAATCGCCAAGATGAATATCGATGACAATCCCCAGACGCCGCCAAAGTACCTGATTCGTGCAATCCCGACATTGATCCTGTTCAAAGATGGCAATGCTGAAGTGGTCAAGACTGGTGCTGCGTCAAAGTCGGAGTTGGCTGCAATCATTGAGAAGAATATCTGAGCGTCATCGAACGGCTGTGCTGATAGTTTTTCCTTGACGCGGACTTGAACTGAATAACACCTGACAAAAATTTACATTTTAACCGTGGCCGGGTTTGGGCCGCCATGCCTGTTACATTTTTCATCCAAATCATACCTGGAAGTGTCTTGTTATGAATCTAACTGAACTTAAAACGAAACCTGCAACCGAATTAGTCGCGATTGCGGAGAGCATGAACCTGGATGGCCTCGCACGTTCCAGAAAACAGGATGTCATTTTTGGTATTCTCAAGGCGCATGCGCGCAGCGGCGAGGATATCTTTGGCGATGGAGTACTCGAGATTCTGCAGGATGGATTCGGTTTTTTACGTTCAGCAGACTGTTCTTACCTGGCCGGCCCGGATGACATCTATGTGTCACCAAGCCAGATAAGACGTTTCAGTTTACGTACCGGTGATACCGTGGCAGGAAAGATCCGCCCGCCAAAGGATGGTGAGCGGTATTTTGCGTTGTTGAAGGTGCGTGAGGTCAATGGTGAGGCGCCGGAAAATTCGAAGACCAAGGTGTTGTTTGAAAACCTGACCCCGTTGTTTGCCCGGGACAGGTTGAAGATGGAAATCGGCAATGGCAGTACCGAGGATATCACCGCACGGATCATCGATCTTGCGGCACCGATCGGTAAGGGGCAGCGTGGATTGATCGTGTCACCACCCAAAGCCGGCAAGACCATGATCCTGCAGAATATGGCACAGTCGATCGCGGTCAATCATCCGGAATGTTATTTGATCGTGCTGCTGATCGACGAGCGGCCGGAAGAAGTGACCGAGATGGAGCGTTCCGTGCATGGGGAGGTGATCTCCAGTACGTTCGACGAACCCGCGAACAGGCATGTACAGGTCGCCGAGATGGTGATCGAAAAGGCCAAGCGGCTGGTGGAACATAAGCGGGACGTGGTGATTCTGTTGGATTCGATTACCCGCCTGGCGCGTGCCTATAACACGGTGATTCCATCATCGGGCAAGGTATTGACCGGTGGTGTGGACGCCAATGCGCTGCACAGGCCGAAGCGTTTCTTTGGCGCGGCGCGTAATATCGAAGAGGGAGGCAGCCTGACCATCGTTGCAACGGCATTGATCGATACCGGCTCACGTATGGATGATGTGATTTACGAAGAATTCAAGGGGACGGGCAACATGGAAATCCACCTGGATCGCAGAATCGCGGAAAAGCGGGTTTTCCCTGCGATCAATATCAACCGTTCCGGTACCCGGCGCGAGGATTACCTGACATCGCCGGATGAACTGCAGAAGATGTGGATACTGCGCAAGATCATTCACCCGATGGATGAAATGGAAGGCATGGAATTCCTGCTCGAACGGTTGAAGGCAACGAAAAACAACGCCGAATTTTTCGATTCGATGAAAAGATAGCGGACTTGATTCAGGAGGACTGACGATGTGGAAACTGGGACTGGTATTGACAGCAGCACTGTTCATTGCTGGATGTGACAAGGCGCAGCAGCCGGCGTCAAGCAGCAATGTCGCAAACAAGGTGGTTGCCCGTTCTGCATTGCCGGCTGCCGGGAGAAAATCGCCTGAAAAGACCGTCGCAGGGAGTGCATTGAGAAAAACCTATACGATGAATGAAAGCTTCGATACGGTCAAGGAGGCGGTCAAGGATGCGCTGACGGACCGTGGGCTCGTGGTCAACAATATCGCGCATATCAGTAACATGTTACAGCGGACGGGCAAGGACCTGGGTAAAACCAAAAAGATTTACCAGAAGGCTGAGAATATCGAGTTCTGCAGTGCTGTCGTGTCGAGAAAGACCATGGAGGCCGATCCGCATAACATCATCTACTGTCCGTACATTATTTCCGTCTACGTGTTGGCCAAGGAGCCAAAGAAGGTTTATGTCTCCTACCGTAAGCTGCCGCGTGTCAAAGACAAAAAATCGGACCAGGCCCTGCAGGAAGTGGAAAAGCTTCTGGACAACATCGCCAAAGAAGCAACCGAGTAGGGTGCGTTTACGCACCACTTCCCGTGTGATTTGCTTTGACAGGTCGTGATTCTAGCAACCTCCGCCTGAATGCTCCCGCGGTCCGCAAGCTTTTTTCTGCGCCGCCTCTGAGCGAGGCAATGTTGCAGAAAAAACTTCCGGACCGCGGGATTCAGGCTCCAAGCAGTCCCCGGGTGCTTTACACCTGGTAGGGTGCGTTTACGCACCACATCCCGTGTGATTTGCTTCGACCGGTCGTGACGATAATAACCCCCGCCTGAATGCTCCCGCGGTCCGCAAGCTTTTTTCTGCGCCGCCTCTGAGCGAGGCAATGTTGCAGAAAAAACTTCCGGACCACGGGATTCAGGCTCCAAGCAGTCCCCGAGTGCTTTACATCAGTAGGGTGTGTCGTACGCACCACACGTCCTATACGCCTAAATCTTGATGTACACCCAACCGTTCCTGCGTTTGTCGATGACCTCACCAATCGCCGAAGGTACGACCCTGACCCCGGGCAGTACCTGGAAGCGGGTATGTTTTTCCTTGTACAGGCGTTTTATCGTCTGTGCACAGGCCTGTACCGCAAAGTTCGGATAGGTCTTGATCAGCTGGTGCAGCTTTTCAGCGAAGTCGTTATTGCTCTTCCGTATCAGGCCGATGCCCTTACCGTTGGTGACCAGCTGCAATTTGAAATTTTTTCCTGAAGCGCGTGCCTTTCTCAACGTTCTTTCGATTTCTCCCAAAATGATTTTCCACCTGAATTTATCCTGTGATGTCACATGAATCATGACATTACGTTCAGTGTTGCCGGCCGCGGTGTTGCGGGTGTCGTCGACATGCGTAGCAATACTGAGCAGCGAGTTTTTTTCCGAGTGGGAATTGGCGAACCAGCCTCCCAATGCTCCGACAAAAAACAGTAACGAGGCGGCAGATGGAAGAAACCAGCGGTTTTTCAGGTAAGCCATAATGACTGGTGTCGACGCTTTCTCTGTCGCAGGTGCATAACTGAGACGGGTCAGGTCTTTGACCGTACGTAATTCTTCCATGCGTGCACGCAGACCGCTGTCTCGCGCGATCAGGGCCGAGATTTTCAGGGCCATGCTTCTATCGAGTTCGTTATCGATATAGGCATTCAATAATTCATCAGGTATCGAAGTGTGCTTCACTTAGTGTTCCTCAAGGATTAAATCATCGTTGGTGTTGTTACTTTGCGTGGATTCAGCAGCCTTTCTGCCGGTGGCCTGCGCAGTGTTTTCATTCCGGTAGTCGACGAGCTGGTGACGCAGTTGTTGCCTGGCGCGGCTGAGCCGGCTCATGACCGTGCCGATCGGGATGTCCAGGGTCTTGGCGACTTCGGCATAGGACAGTTCGAAGATATCCACCAGTGTGATCACTTGGCGCTGAGACAGCGGCAACTGGTCGATCGAGTCACGCACCTTGATGACGATCTGGTCCCGTTCGTGCTCGGTTTCGAGATTATAGTCGCTGGCCAGTGACAGGGTCTCGATATCGTCATTGGGTTTCTGCCGGCGCAGGTGGTCTTTCCAGCAGTTTGACAGTATTTTTGCAAGCCAGGATTTAATCGCATCCGGGTTGGTCAGCTGGTGACGCTTGGCCAGTGCCTTTTCCAGGGACTCCTGGGTCAGGTCCTGGGCGGTATCGCGGTTATTGCACCAGGAATACGCCAGACAGAATAAATTCGACTGATATTTCATAAGTTTATGCTTAAAAAGAGACGCGGTGATCTGTAGCATGTTATCCGCCGTTTATTGTTTTATTTAGTTATACAAAATAATATTTCTTACAAGCAAAGCTCTCCTCAATGCTAAGACGTGACAGCAGCGGGTTTTATTCCATTTTTTTAAAAAATTAATTTGGGAATAAAGCGGCGGAATGCTGCGTCTTAGTTAACAGTAATAATAAGAATATTTGCCCGAATAATAAACAAAATTTTTAACCCATTGAAAAACCAATAAAAATAGAAGGAGAGGAGAAGCAGTAATGTATAACAAAAAATGTCTGATGATTCTGACAGTGTTGGCTGCCTTGTCGCAAACGACGCAGGCAGCGAACTGGCTGATGCTTCAGGGAACCGAGCGGCCGAAGGCGACTCACAAGTTCTGGGGCTTTGTTCAGCCTTCCTACACCTATGACAGCAGTGATACGCTCAGTGGCCTGACCTTCGCTCCACTGGTCGGCAACAATGGTAAGCGTACCGCAAAGAACTCCATCGCGCCGTGGTTCGATGATGATTCCAGGTTTCATTTCCGTAGAGCGAGATTCGGTGTACGCGGCAGGCTGTCTGACAAAATCAATTATTTTACGCTGTTCGAGGTGGCCCCGAACCTGTTGACCTATGATCCGTTTGGCGACCGCGCGCGTACCGTGGCACTTGATCACTTGAGTATGACCTTCAACTACATCAAGGGCGCGAGGGTCCGCGTCGGTCTGTTCAAGACCCCTGGGCCTGAGGAAAGCTTCAACGCGATTCATACCATGACTTATATCGAATTCACCGATTTCGTCGCACGTGAAACCCTGGAACGCTTCGTGACCGGGGCGGGAAAACCGGCGGGTTCGCCGTTGTCACCCGGGCTGGGAACACCGACCTCGGTTGCTTACGGCTTCAACGGGGTCCGGGACTGGGGCATACAGGTGTTCGACAGTTTCAAGAAGGGGAAATGGGATCTGAGCTACGCGGTGATGCTCGGCCGTGGTGAGGGTATCCATGAAACCTCGGACACTGACAACAACAACGATGTGTACCTGTATACCTCGGCGGAATACGATTTGCCCGGAGGCAAGGGGCCGTTCAAGAATGGCATCAAGTATTATAGTTTCTATCAGGCCGGTAAACGTTCTTTTCAGTCGGATCTCAGTGGAGCCGAGTACGACCGCAAGCGTTACGGCATCGGGGTCAAGGCGGTAGGCCGGCTGTTTGGCGGCCGTTACAAGCACCGTATCGCGGCTGAACTGTTGTATGCTGACGGCATGCTGTTTCTGGCGCCTGCCGGCGGGGTTCGCGGAGGGGTGTTGCAGATCGCGGCCGAGGAAGGCAACAAGGCAAGGGGCTATACGCTGGATTATGGCTTCTTCCTGAACCGTCACTGGGAATTCGGCATCCGCTATCACCGTAACAACCTGTTGTACGAACGTGTCGCCACGGTCAATCCGGGCAATGAACGGATCTTCAAAGAGTGGACCTTGGGCATCAACTATAATTTCACTCCGCGAAAACGCCTGTCCTTGAACTACACGATCCGGGACATCGAGGCACCGAATGCCTACGTCGCCAGCGGCGGGTTTACTGCCGGTGCGGCAGCCACGTTGACCAACGATGTACAGCGAATCGTCGGTACTACCGACAACCGGATTGCGCTGCAGTTTACCTGGGTGTTCTAAGTCCGGGTGTTCTAAGTCTATCGGTGACCCGGCTGTGCCAAGTCACCGGTAAGCCTGTTTATTTTGGAGCAGCCGCACGAAACGTTTTCCCTAAGCTCTCCGTGGCTGCTCCACTTTTTGACCCGCCTTACCCGGATCGTTGGTAAACCGCCATGATCGCTTCAAGCTCCCGCAGTATCTCCCGGCGCTGCGTTTCGGGGAGTGAATCGAGCTCCGGCACGGCTTGGTGTGACGCGAGGGCGTCGATGGTGTGCAGAACATGCTGGCAGCCTTGCGTGCAGATTCTTTCCAGTACAGGATGGTTGAGCAGCGTCATCGGTCAGTGCCCTCCTAGTGTAGCGCACGATAGCCTATGTCACGGCGGTACTGCATGCCTTTCCAGTGAATCGATTCCACCAGAGTATAGGCCTTGTCTCTGGCCTGGCGGATGTCCTGGCCCAGCGCCGTCGCACACAAGACCCGGCCGCCGTCAGTCAGCGTTTTGCCGTGATCGTTACGGGTGCCGGCATGAAATATTTTGCAGCCTTCCGGTTCCGGTGTGTCCAGCCCGTCGATGACGTCGCCCTTGGTATAGCTTCCCGGGTAGCCACCGGCCGCCAGTACCACACCCAGTGCCGCGCGTGTGTCCCATTCCAGTGGCTGCCGGTCCAGCGTGCCGTCCAGTGCAGCCAGGCACAGTGTCACCAGGTCGGACCGCAGCCGCATCATGACCGGCTGTGTCTCCGGATCACCGAAACGGCAGTTGTATTCGAGTACCTTGACCTGCTGTTCGGGGGTGATCATCAGGCCGGCGTAGAGAAAGCCGGTATACGGCGTACCGTCACGGCGCATCCCTTCTACGGTCGGCATGATGACTTCAGACATGATCCGGTGCTCGATCTCTGCAGTGACCACGGGTGCCGGCGAATAGGCACCCATGCCGCCGGTATTGGGCCCCTGGTCGCCGTCGAAGGCGGCCTTGTGGTCTTGTGAGGTGGCCAGCGGCAGCACATGACTGCCGTCTACCATGACGATAAAACTGGCTTCCTCACCTTGTAAGCATTCCTCGATCACGACACGGTGGCCGGCATCACCGAACCTGTTTGCCAGTAACATTTCGTGCACCGCCTGCTCGGCCTGTTCGGTGTTCTGGGCGACAACCACTCCCTTGCCGGCCGCCAGGCCGTCGGCCTTGACCACGATGGGCGCGCCCTTGGAACGGATATAGTCAATCGCCGGCCCGGCCTGGTCAAAGGTCTGGTAGGCGGCAGTCGGAATCCGGTGCCGGGCCAGGAAGTCTTTACAGAAGGCCTTCGAGCCTTCGAGCCGTGACGCAGCCTGCAGCGGTCCGAAGCACTTCAGGCCCGCCGCGTTGAACTGGTCCACGATCCCGGCGACCAGCGGTGCTTCAGGACCGACGATAGTCAGCCCGACCTGGTTCCGGTTGGCGAAATCCAGCAGTCCGGTAATGTCTTCGGCGCCGATTGCGATGTTCTCGACCTTGTGTTCACGGGCGGTCCCGGCGTTGCCTGGCGCGACATAGACCTTGTCCGCCAGTGGCGACTGGGCCGCCTTCCAGGCCAGGGCATGTTCACGCCCACCGCCACCGATAATCAGTATTTTTATTTTGTCCATGGGTCTTTGCTTTGGCAGTCTGGTTGCTGGTCAGTGACGGAAGTGCCGCATACCGGTAAAAACCATGGCGATACCATGTTCATCGGCGGCGGCGATGACTTCCTCGTCACGCATCGATCCACCGGGCTGGATCACCGCGGTGACACCGGCCTCGGCTGCGGAATCGAGTCCGTCCCGGAATGGGAAAAAAGCATCCGAGGCCATCACCGAACCCTTGACCTCGAGCCCGGCATCCTGAGCCTTGATCGCAGCGATACGCGCACTGTAGACGCGGCTCATCTGCCCGGCACCTACGCCAACAGTCGCCTGGTCTTTACAATAGACAATAGCGTTCGATTTGACGAATTTCGCCACTTTCCAGGCGAACAGCAGGTCAGTGATTTCCTGCGTGTCCGGTTTGCGGCGGGTCACCAGCTTCAGGTCGGCCTGCGTAATCAGGCCGGTATCGCGATCCTGCAGCAGCAGCCCACCAACCACGGGCTTGAAGTCCTGGCCGGGTGAGGCGGGTGTCTGCCATTCCCCGACTTGCAGTACGCGTATATTCTTTTTGCCACCGAGCGTCCCGGCGGCCTGTTCACTGAAGCCAGGCGCGATGATCACTTCGACGAACTGGCGGTCGATGATGGCCTTGGCCGTGGCCTGGTCGAGTTCGCGGTTGAAGGCGATGATGCCGCCGAATGCCGAGGTCGGGTCCGTCCGGTAGGCCTTGTCGTAGGCCTCGAGCAGCGTACCGCCGAGCGCGACTCCGCAGGGGTTGGCGTGCTTGACGATGACACAGGCCGGTGTGTCGTATTGCCTGACACATTCCAGTGCGGCATCGGAGTCAGCGATATTGTTGTACGACAGGGCCTTGCCCTGCAGTTGCTGCGCACCGGCGATCCCGGCTTCGTTGCCGTGAGTATGGCGGTAGAAAGCGGCCTGCTGATGCGGGTTTTCACCATAGCGCAGATCCTGCAGTTTCTGGTATTGGAAATTCAGGGTCTCCGGGAAATGGTGTTTTTGTTCCTGGCCGCGGTCGGTGATCCTGCTTAGGTAGTTGCTGATTGCGCCATCGTACTGGGCGGTATGTGCAAAGGCCTTGACAGCCAGCCGGAAGCGGGTGTCGGTGTCGAGCGCAAGCGCGTTGCGTTCGAGCGTGGCGATGATCTGCGGATAGTCTGCGCTGTCGACGAGCACCGCGACATCCTGGTAATTCTTCGCCGCGGCGCGTAACAGTGTCGGACCACCGATATCGATATTTTCGATAGCCTGCGCCAGACTGCATCGATCGTTCGCCACGGTTTGCTGAAACGGATACAGGTTGACGATGACCAGGTCGATGGGCTCGATCCCGTGGGCCTGCATGACTTCCATGTCCGTGTCCCGCCGGCCCAGGATCGCGCCATGGATTTTCGGGTGCAGGGTTTTGACCCGGCCGTCCATCATTTCCGGGAAACCGGTATAGTCCGAGACCTCGGTTACCGCGATACCCTGTTCAGCCAGCAGTTTCGCCGTACCGCCTGTCGACAGGATCTCGATATTGTTTCGCTGTAGAAAGCCGGCGATTTCGAGCAGGCCGGTTTTGTCGGAGACGCTGAGCAGCGCGCGCTTGATTTTTTTCATGGGTGCAAAGTACCGAAACTCGTCCGCAAAGTCTTTTCAACTGGCGCCGCGCAACGCACCAGAGCGTCGTGAGCCCGGCGCGGTACGGCGAAAATCCAAGAAGGGTTAGTTGATTTTGAATAGTTGGAGCTTTTTGCGTAGAGTACTGCGGTTGATTCCCAGCAGTTTTGCAGCGCGTGACTGGTTGCCATTGACATGGCTCATTACTGTCTGGAGTAATGGTTTTTCGACTTCATTGATTACAAGGCGATACAAATCATTGGGGGTCTCTCCATTTAAATCTGCAAAATATGCATCCAGTGCGGCTTTAACATTTTCTGCCAAAGTTACACCGTTCAGATTGAATGCAGTGTCAACGTTTGCCTCATCGGTTGCAAAGTTTTGTTCTCCAGTATAAGTCATGCAGCTAATACCTCCCCGTTGGCGAGTTGCTCAAAAAATTGTTTGATTAATGAAAGTTGTTGATGTTTCGTTTCTACCCGGTTAATGGTATGACGAAACTTCGCACCACCTGTCTGACCTTTGCTGTACCATGAAATATGCTTTCGGGCGACACGTACGCCAGTGAATTCACCATAGAATTCATATAGAGTTTTCAGATGGCCAAGCATGATATCACGAACCTCTGCGATACCTGGTTCAGGCAGCTTTTTCCCTGTTGCCAGATAGTGATCAATCTCCCTGAAAATCCATGGTCGTCCCTGGGCGGCACGACCAACCATTATCCCGTCTGCGTTGGTATAATCAAGGACCTCTTTCGCTTTTTCAGGAGAATCTATGTCTCCATTGGCGATCACTGGGATGGACACCAGTTTTTTTACCTGTCTGATCGTTTCGTATTCTGCGTTACCCTTGTATTGGCAGGCGCGGGTGCGGCCATGCAGCGCCAGTGCCTGAATACCGCTTTGCTCAGCGATACGCGCAATCGACAACGCATTTTTATGCTGCTTGTCCCAACCTGTTCTGAACTTCAACGTGACCGGGATGTCGACGGCACCGACTACCGCGTCGAGAATTCGTTTTACCAGGTCTTCATGCTGTAACAACGCAGAACCGGCCATCACGTTACAGACTTTCTTGGCCGGACAACCCATGTTGATGTCGATGATCTGTGCGCCACGGTCCTGGTTGTAACGTGCCGCTTCTGCCATCATCCGCGGGTCAGCACCGGCGATCTGCACGATACGCGGTTCGACTTCTCCGGTGTGGTCGGCCCGGCGCTGGGTTTTCTTACTGCCCCAAAGCAGCGAGTTGGACGACACCATCTCTGAAACCGCCATGCCTGCCCCGAGTGTTTTGCACAGCTGGCGGAACGGTCTGTCAGTAACGCCTGCCATCGGCGCCAGGACGAGATTGTTAGGTAATTTATAAGGCCCTATCTTCATCTTTGGCACAATAAAATTGATTGATACCAGCGCAAAAAAATAGCATTGTATTTTGCTGCATCGGCGACGCACCGTCATCAAGTTTCAGGAATCGTTAACTATTTCTATCCTATCAGATACCTATGGCGCAAGAAATGATTCATACACTGGAATTTTTATTATGTACAATAACGCGTCAATGCGATTAAGGTTGCAGATCATACAGGTAATTCACGATGATTAAAAGAGCTACACACTAAATATATGGGTTGACAACTGACGAAATACGGGCTCAAAAGGCGGTCTTTTGAATAAATTGTGAATAACCTGTGAATAACTTATCAGCGAAATGTCAGTGAGATCGACGGCGGCTCTTTGGTCGGGATCTCGAACTCCACTTTCAGGTCGATCGGGGTGTTCGGTTCGAAGCCTTTTTTGATATCGCGGTGTTTTGGCAGGTAGTCCTTAGGTTGCAGGCGGCGCATCGCGATCAGCTTGTTCAGCTTGGATTTGACCTTGAGTTCGACGACCGGGTACGGCTGGATATAGGTTGCATTGTTGACAAAGCGTGAGTTGATCACGCCTACGCGTTTCTTCTTGGGGTGCATGTCGACGGTAAAAGTCACCATTTTGATTTTTTTGATGTTTTTTCTGTAGGGAATGTCACAGTTAAAAAACACCTTGCAGAATTTCACCATCATCGGGCGGATCGTTTCGTTTCTTGCCAGCGAGGCACGCATAAAATAAGCGAACTGCAGTATCAGTACCAGCAACAGCAGCAGAATCGAGCTGATCAGCAGGATATTGCTTTTGGCGCTTGGAACGTCGACCTCCTCGTACAGGTCGTCCTGCAGTACGTCGGGAACGAAATTGAAGTCCTGCGTTGCATTGCGCCGTTGCAGCGGGTTACGCAGGCCGCCCGATGCGGGCCGTGGCGCGAGTCCGCCGGCGGTTCCCGCTGCAGGGGTTGGCGGCCTCGGGGCGACCGGGGCCGGGGATTGGGTTGCAAGCCCGTCATAGGCGCTGTAGCCCTGTGTCGCGGTGACAGAAGAAGGTTGCGGGTTGCTGCCGGTGATACTGTAGTCCGGCGCCTGGCTGTCGGTTTCCGCGTCGAGCGTGTCGGGAATATCGTATTTCAGGCTGCGGTTTTTGATGACCAGTTCATTGTAGATGGACGATGCGGCGTTCCCCATCTTTGACACATTACTTCCGTGGCTGGGAGCAGGGTCGGGTGGAGCGGATACGGGCGGCTGGGTCTGCGGGGCCGCCGGTGGGTTGGCTGGCTGGCTTGGTGCGGGGCCGGCAGCCTGGGCCTGGTTCTCTTCAGTGATTTCTTCCTGCGCTTCGAAAATAGTAAAGCATTGTCCGCAACGTGTTTTACCACGTGCGCTACGCAGTTGACTGTCCGATATTCGAAACAGCGTGTGACAATTGGGGCACCGGGTCAGCATTTAAATCCCATATTCATGCAAGTGTTGAATTCAGTCTCCTGAGTCTCCGGCAGGCCAGGCAGGAAAAACCATGTTTTCTGCGGTGCACTTCCCACAACTCACCGCAGCCGCTCCAGAGTCTCCAGGAAATATAATAGCAATTTTAACTAGCGACGTCTGCATTCTATCAACATCCAGCCGTCTTTAGAATGGATTTTGAAATGGTCGAAGTGCTTTTCGTAGGCCTGCAGCAAGGTTTCACGTTGTTCCATCATTATACCAGAGATCACTAATATTCGCCCGGGACTGAGCAGGGACGCAAAGTCGTCCGCCAGTGCGATCAGCGGGTTCGCCAGTATGTTAGCAATGATTAATGTTGGCTTGACAGTGGGGTTGAAATCCTGTGGCAGGCTGATGTGAAGCGGGATGCTGGCGTTGTTTTTGACCAGGTTGGCCTGGGTCGCCTGCAGTGCCTGGGGATCGATATCGACACACCAGAGCTCAGCGGCCCCCAGCGCCGCGGCAGCGACACCGAGAATCCCGGAACCGCATCCATAGTCCACCACCTTATCACCAGACCCCAGGTTGTTCGCCAGCCACTGCAGGCACAACGCGGTGGTCGGGTGTGTGCCGGTGCCGAACGCCAGGCCCGGGTCCAGGAACAGGTTGACCGCAGCGGGATCGGGAGGGGTATGGCCCTCGGGAATGACCCACAGCCTGTCGCCGAAGCGCAGCGGCTTGAAATACTGCTCCCAGGTACGCTCCCAGTCTTGTTCTTCGAGCCGCTGACAGTCGATCTGTGTAGTCGTGATCCCGAGTCTCGTGGCAAGCTGTGCGGTCAGCCGGGTGGGGGCCTGGTCGGCACTGAACAGGCCGGTGATCAGTGTGTCCGGCCATAACGGGGTGCTGCCGGGTTCCGGCTCGAAGATCGGACGTTCGTCAATGCCGGCTCCGGCGTCGCGCATCGTGACCGATACGGCCCCCAGTGTCAGCATGCAGGACTCGATCTCCGCGGCCCGTGCCGCGTCGGCGGCGATACTCAGTTGCCACCAACTCATGAATCAGCCGCCGCGGCTACAGGCCAAGCTTGTTTTCAAGGTAGTGGATATTGGTGCCGCCGGCGATAAAAGCGGAGTCATCGACCAGTTTCTGATGCAGCGCGATATTGGTCTTGATTCCCTCGATCACCATCTCTGCCAGTGCCAGGCGCATCCTCGCCAGCGCACTGCTGCGTGTTTCCCCGTACGCGATCAGCTTGCCGATCATCGAATCATAGTTTGGAGGCACCCGGTAGTTGTCATAGATATGGGTATCCATACGAATCCCCGGCCCCCCGGGCGCATGGAACTGGGTGATGGTCCCGGGGCACGGCAGAAAGGTTTCCGGGTCTTCGGCGTTGATCCGGCACTCGACGGCATGGCCGCGCAGTACGATGTCCGACTGTTTGTAGGACAGGGGTTCGCCGGCGGCGATACGGATCTGTTCCTTGATGATGTCGACCCCGGTGATCATCTCGGTGACCGGGTGCTCGACCTGTACCCGGGTATTCATTTCAATAAAATAAAACTCACCGTTTTCATACAGAAACTCGAAGGTGCCGGCGCCGACATAACCGATATCACGGCAGGCCTTGGCACAGATCTCGCCGATGCGAGCGCGTACTTCCTCGGTGATACCCGGTGCAGGCGCTTCTTCGATGACTTTCTGGTGACGTCGTTGCATCGAACAGTCGCGTTCGCCCAGGTGAATCGCATTGCCGTGCTTGTCGGCCAGTACCTGGAACTCGACGTGACGCGGGGTTTCGAGGTATTTCTCCATATAGACGATATCGTTGCCAAACGCGGCCCCGGCTTCTGACTTGGTCAGCGAGATCGCGTTGAGCAGGTTGGACTCACCATGGACCACGCGCATTCCGCGCCCGCCACCGCCGCCGGCGGCCTTGATGATCACCGGGTAACCGATCCGCTTTCCCAGTGCCAGGTTGGCGTGGGTGTCGTCGGTCAGCGGGCCGTCCGAACCGGGTACGCAGGGTACACCGGTGTTTTTCATCGCCTTGATGGCCGATACCTTGTCGCCCATGAGCCGGATCGTTTCAGGCTTTGGACCGATAAACACGAAACCGCTCTGTTCGACACGCTCGGCGAAATCGGCGTTTTCGGATAGAAAACCATAACCGGGATGAATGGCGACCGAGTCGGTGACCTCGGCGGCGCTGATCAGCGCCGGTACATTGAGATAGCTTTCGGTCGATGGTGCCGGCCCGATACAGACCGACTCATCGGCCAGCAGCACGTGTTTCAAGTCGCGGTCGACGGTGGAGTGCACTGCCACGGTCTTGATCCCGAGTTCATGGCACGCGCGCAGGATACGTAATGCAATTTCGCCCCGGTTGGCTATTACAATTTTATCAAACATAAGCAGAAGACTGTGTGAAATTCGTTATTGGATGACGAAGAGCGGTTCGCCAAACTCCACTGGCTGGCCGTTTTCTACCAGGACCGCGGCGATGACGCCGCTTTTATCGGCTTCGATCTGGTTGAACATTTTCATCGCCTCGATGATACACAGGGTATCCCCCACCTTGACCTGTTGGCCGACCTCGACGAACGGCGGATTGGTGGGCGAGGAAGCGCGGTAGAAAGTGCCGACCATCGGTGAGGTCACCTTGTGTCCTTCCGGAATCTCGTCACCGTCCCCGGTATCACCAGCTTCGCTGCTGCCGGTGGCGGCAACGGGTGCCTCGACTGCCGCCGGGGTCACGACCGGGGCGGTGCTGACCGCCGGTGCAACGCTGCCATGCCGGCTGATGCGAACGGATTCTTCGCCTTCTTTGATCTCAAGTTCCGCAATGCCTGACTGTTCAAGCAGCTCAATTAGTTTTTTGACTTTTCGAATATCCATACACTCACCTGTGCTATCGCTGATTTTGTATGATCCTGACGGCTGCCTGCAATGCCAGCTCGTAACCACTCGGGCCGAATCCGCAAATTACACCACGGGCAATGTCCGACAAGTAGGATTTCTGCCGGTAGCGTTCCCGTGCATACACGTTGCTCAGATGGATTTCGATAAACGGGACAGCGGTGGCCTGAAACGCATCCCGGATCGACAGGCTGGTATGCGTGAACGCAGCAGGATTGATCAGTATCATCGAGACTTTCTCTTTGCCGGCCTGGTGTATCCGGTCGACGATTTCATGTTCTGCATTAGACTGAAAAGCGTCAAAGGACACGCGTTCCTGCCGGCACAACTGGTCGAGCCGCTGGACGATCGTCTCCAGTGTATCGTGTCCGTACAGGTCGGGTTCGCGGGTGCCAAGCAGGTTGAGATTCGGGCCATTGATCAGTAGTATTGACGGCATCGATGTTTCCAGGCGCTGAATTGGCTTAATTTCGGTAAAAAAGGTCTGAATTTACGCGAACCGGTACTGAAAATTCAGAAATGCACTAACTGATCAGGATTTTGCCTGATTTGTTCGTTGTTGTCCAGAAAAAATCGAGTTCGAAGACGTTCGCCGCTGTTTGCTGCAAAATAGGGTGGAATCGACCTACAGAGTATGCTACCGGTGGGTGGCACTGGTTTTCAACAGCTGCAGGATCGCTTTTTCGGCTTCGGCCTTAGTGATTTCGCCGCGTTTGACCGCCACCAGCTGCTGTTTGCTGTTGATAAAGACGGTATAAGGAAGCTGACCGCGAAAGTTTCCATAGCGGCGGCTGATGTCGACCGCATCCAGCTGGCCGCTGAGAATCACGTAGTTGATTCCCATGTCATCGACGAATTCCTTGACCAGCTTTTTATCGTCGATCGCAATGCCGATGATCTGCA
This sequence comes from Gammaproteobacteria bacterium, assembly GCA_027021095.1. Taxonomy (GTDB): domain Bacteria; phylum Pseudomonadota; class Gammaproteobacteria; order SZUA-21; family SZUA-21; genus SZUA-21. Next base: position 2,305 of record JALUUZ010000522.1, on the reverse strand, counting down.
GCCCCTGTTTGCCGTATTTCTCCTGCAGTTCCATGAAGGCGGGCATTTCTTTTTTACAAGGTGGGCACCAAGTGGCCCAGAAGTTCAGGACGATGACTTTTTTCTTGTCCCATTCACGGATGTGGCGCACCTTGCCATCGAGATCCTGGATCGCGAAATCCGGGCGCCGTGGTTTCTGCCCGGCCTTGATTTTCTGGATCAGGTTCATTTCCCGTTGCCTGGCAACAGGTTTTTGAGTGGCCCCGCCGGGGGTGGCGACGGCAGTGCTGCTGTGGGGATTTTTCGTTGTCGTCGGGGTGGCAGTCGGTGCCGGGCTGGCGGCCGGTTTGTCTACACGGCTGATCCAGTAGTTGACCCCGAGCCCGGCGCCGGCCGCGAATACCGCCAGGACCACGAGCCATTTCGATGTAGTTTGTCTGCCCATGATGGTACCGAGTATACCTGTTCCGGTGCCGAATGTTTAGCGAAAGGCCCTGTCGATGCGTTGCAGGAACTTGTCGGCCTTCATAAAGCCGTTGACCCGCTGGCGGACGACTTCCTTGCCATCGGTACGGAAGAACAGGATCGCCGGCGGCAGAATCACCTTGACGCGTTTCAGCAGGGCTTTGTCCCGGGCATCATAACGGGTGATATCCGCCTGCAGCAGAACGGTATTGCGCAGCGCGACGTAGACGCGCGGGTCGGCAAAGACATAGTCGTCAAACTGTTTGCAGTAGGTGCACCAGTCCGCATAGAAGTCGAGCATGACCGTCAGCCCGGCGGCATTGGCGGCTTTCAGTTCGCGTTCAAAGTCGGCTGCCGTCTTGATGCGGATAAAGGTCAGCAGTCCCTTGTTGAGTGTTTGTTTGCCGCGCAGTTGCCGTTGTACTTTCGGATTCAGCTTGGTGATATCTATTCTCGGAGCTGCTGCCGGGGTGCTCAGCTTGACCGGTGTCCTGCCGCCGGACAGCAAAGACGAACCGTGCAGCGGATCGGTCCAGTTGCGTCCCCCGGTCAGGCCGCCGAGCGCGACCAGTACGCCGTAGACGATGGAAAACACGCCAATACTTTTCCAGAACATCGCCCAGCCGCCTTTGTGTTCCCCGAGCGGTTCGAGTGCACGCATAAACACACCGGCAGAGATGAACCACAATGCCCACAGCAGCATCGTCACCTGCTCCGGGACCGAACCGATACGGCCGAGGAAGACCAGCGAGACGGCCAGTAACAGCATTCCGCCGGACGACTTCACTGTCTGCATCCAGGGGCCGGGCTTTTTCAGCAGTTCACCACCACCGGCACCGATGACCAGCAACGGCAGCCCCATGCCGTTACCCATGGCAAACATGGCGACGAAGCCGACCAGTATGCTTTCCGAACTGATGATGCCGGCCAGCGTGGTGGCCAGGTAGGGTGTCGAGCAGGGGCCGGCGATCAGTGCCGACAAGGCACCCATGATGGCGACCCCGGTGACCGTCGAGCCGGACTGTCTGTTGCTCATGGCGTTGAATTTCGACTGCAGGCTGGTCGGAAGCTGCAAGGTAATGACACCGAACATCGACAATGCGAGGACGATGAACAACGTGATAAACGCGATCAGGGCCCAGTCCTGCTGCAAGGCCGCCTGGATGCCAAGGCTGCTGCCGAGTCCGCCCATGACCGCACCGACCACGCCGAGCGTGACTGACATGGATTCGACATAGACCAGGGTAAGAAAAAACCCTCTGCCTGCCGACAGCTGGCCGCTCTGGCTGGTGATGATGCTGGCGACGATCGGAAACAGCGGATACAGGCAGGCAGTGAATGCCGCCAGTACCCCGACGATCAGCGTCAGGACCACGATAATCGGCAAATCGCCGACCTTGAACGCCAGTGCAAGCCTGTCGAGCAGTGACAGTTTGCTGTCACTTTGTTGTAGCTTCGTGGACACCGTTTTCGTGCCGGCGGCGGCAGGCGTGGTCTTTGTGCCAGGCCCGGCTGGCGCCGTGGTTGCAGGTTTTGCTGCCGGCTTGGCTTGGGTCGTGGTGGTTTTCGGCAGGCCGGCTGCAGCACCGACGCTCACTGTCTTGGTTGCCGGTGGATAACACAACCCGGCATCGGCACAGCCCTGGTAACCGACTTCGATCCTCGCGGCTTGCCCGACCGCCAGGCCGGTAATCGGTACGTTGATCTCGACACGCTGGTAGTAGACTTCGACAACGCCGAACTGCGGGTCTTTTTTCTTTTTGCCGGCAGGCAGTACCGGTTTGCCGAGCCTGGCGCCGGCAGGCGCCTGCAGAAACTTGAAGGTGAACTTGTCACGGTACAGGTAGTAACCGGGAGCGAT
>JALUUZ010000521.1 GCA_027021095.1 Gammaproteobacteria bacterium | reverse complement strand
TGACGAATATCGAAGTGATCGAAAAAATTCTGGGGGTTTCCTTTCAGGTACAGTCCGCGGCAGACGGAAGCTGCCTGATCAGTCTTTGACTCCCCGGGTTTCTCGTTCCGCATCCCGCAGGCTTTTTTCTGCGCGAGGTAATGTCGCAGAAAAACTTCCGGCCCGCGGGTTGTAGGGTACGCCGAGCGCACCAATATATGGACAATGATGCGGTATGGAAGAATCGTGTGTAGAAGGATGACCAGGTGATGCGATTCGATTTGTCGTGGTGTTGGTGCGCACAACGCACCCTACCTCGTGGTGTGCTTTGCACACCAAGGGAGTTGCGGCAAGGAAATATCGTGTGTAGAAGGATCGCTACGTGATACGATTTGATTTGTCTTGGTGTTGGTGCGTACAACGCACCCTACCTCGTGGTGTGCTTTGCACACCAAGGGAGTTGCGGCAAGGAAATATCGTATGTGGAAGAATCGCTACGTGATACGATTTGATTTGTCTTGGTATTGGTGCGTACAACGCACCCTACCTCGTCGTGACGGTGTGCGCAGCACACCAAAGGATTTACACCAAAAAAATACCATACCCCAAAGTAGGGTGCGTTGTACGCACCACCCACCAAGCGCACCACCCACCAAGCGCACCACCCACCAAGCGCACCACCCACCATACGCACCACACCCCAGCACCACACCCCAGCACCACACCCCATATGAAGTATTGGCACAGCCCGGCCGGATATGGGATACTTCAGGCAACAAAAAAACCGAAGGGTGATCCCAGTGAATTTTTTATCGCGTGTTGTGTTGGCCGGGCTGTTGTTATCGGGCCTGGCGCAGGCGGATGAACTGATGTTGAGCTATGGCGGCGGGCCGCAGCAGAGTACTTCACAGAACAACCGCACCTATGGACTGGACTACAGTTTTTTCAGGTTCGAACGTACCGAACGTCAGCATATTCTGATTGGTGTCAGCCTGACACAGATGACGACGGATGCGCCAAACGACAAAAGTGTCTTTGCATTTTCCGTCTATCCGCAAGTGAACCTGTACCTGCGGAAGAGACGCTGGGGGCATCCGTTTGTGTTTGCGCGCGCACTCGGGCCGGGTTATATCAATAACAACCGGCTTGGGGCGCGTCAGCAGGCACATCACTTCTCGTTCCTGACGCAGGTGGGGGCGGGCGTCTATCTGAACTGGAATAAAAAGTCTGATGCAGTGCTTATGTTGTCTTTCAAGCATTTCTCCAATAACAATCTGTTCCGTACCAACAAGGGTTTCGATTTTCCATTCGTGCTGAATTTCGGGATCAAGTTCTGAACGGCTTTGCAAAGGGGGATATCGTCGTCTATGAGAACTATATCGATCGAGCTATGTACGCCCGGGCACCGGCTGAATATAATAAAGCGGTGCTCTACACTGTGACAGGAGAAAAAATGACTGTACAGATTACACGGGATGCCGAGGGTTACCTGGTCGATCCCGAGGAATGGAATACAGAGGTCGCCGGCCTGCTGGCGCAGGAGGAAGGAATCGAACTGACCGACGCGTATTGGCCGATCATCGATTTTATCCGTGAGTATTATGCTGAACACAGTGTGATTCCGGATATTCGTCATGTCGTGGATTTTCTGGTCAGGCAGAAACAACTTGGGAAAAAGGAAGCAAAAAAATACTTGTTCGAACTGTTTCCCTACGGCTATGTAAAACAGGCCTGCAAGATTGCCGGCATGCGCCGGCCGCGTGCCTGGAGTACCGGGTAGCGACGCGATGGATTACAAGGTTTTTGCTACGGTGTTCGTTACCGTGTTTCTTGCGGAACTGGGTGACAAAACCCAGTTGGCGACTTTTCTGTTTGCCGCCGACAAGCATGTCGGTAAGCTGACGGTCTTTGCCGCGGCGTCGCTGGCCCTGGTTCTGGCGACAGCGATCGGCGTCCTGGCCGGTGGCGTGCTTGCCCAGTTTGTCAGTGAGAAGGTCGTACATACGATCGCCGGCGTTGGTTTTATCGGTATCGGGCTGTGGCTGTTGTTTACGGCCTGAACGGCCGGGTGTGGCTTAATTTTATACACCACAAATTGTCATTGTCGATAGATGCTGTAAAATGGTGTTATTGAAGCAGCCAGACAATGGGATGAAAATGAGCAAAGCACTGGAGATAAAAATCGATGGCAAGTTGTTCGGCACCTTTGTCCCGCCGGAAGGCTCATCATTTGGGGTGATGATGGGAAATATCTTCCAGACGCATATGAAGGTACAGGTTACCACCGGTACCAGGGAGGAGGAATGGTACTGGAAACTGCCGGATATCGCCGAAAACCAGGAAATCACCTTCCGGATGGTCGAGGCCGAGCCCGGTTCGGGGATTCCCCCGGCAAGCGTGGTACCGGTCGAAGCGGAAGAACTGGCGGATTCGTCCAGCTAGCAGTCTGTCTTTTCAGCCTCACGTTCACAGCAGGAAATCCGGGTCCAGGAACAGGTTTCTTTCCCATCGCAAAAAAAGGGTTGCCGGCCCGTTTGCCGCGGAATCAAGAGCTGTGGCTTTCTGTCGTTAAACTACAGACTAGCAGGTACATTGTGAGCTGTAGATTTCATGGAACCGAAATACACCATTCTAGCCATCGATGATGACAAGTTTTTTCATAAGATCCTGGCGCGTGCGCTGTCGGGCCGGTTTCGTATCGAAAGCGTCTACTCCGGCGAACAGGGCTTGCAGCGGGTGCACGCCCTGCATCCGGATATCGTGCTGCTGGATGTGGAAATGCCAGGGATGAACGGCTACGAGGTCTGTGACGTGCTGAAACGGGCGCCCGAGACGCGTGAAATCCCGATCGTATTCGTTTCCGGCCGTAATTCGGTTCGCGAGATGATGCAGGGCTACGAAATGGGTGGCACCGATTACCTGGTCAAACCTTTTGAAAACAAGGTATTGTTGGCCAAGCTGATGGTGCTGCTGCACTATCGTGAAGAGCAGCTCAAGCTCAAGCAGTCGATCGACGAGGCCAAGAAAACCGCTTACACAGTGATGTCCGGTAACAGCGAACTGGGCCTGGCGGTGCGCTTTATCGAAAGGAGTTACGATGCCTGTGACTATAAGACACTGGCAGAGAATCTTTTTCTGACCACCGGGCAACTCGGCCTGAAGTGTGTCGTGTACATGGAAACGCGTGAGGAAGGTGGTGAATGGTTTTCCAGCAGCGGCGCCATCAGCCCGTTGGAAATGGAGTTGATGTCGCACTTGCGGGACGGCCAGCGGCTGCATCATTTTGGTTGCCGCACCCAGGTTAATTTCAGCAACATCTCGCTGCTGGTAAAAAACATGCCGCTCGATGACATGGACCGGTATGGGCGCACCAAGGATCTGCTGCCTGCGCTGCTTGGCGCTTCGGACTCCAAGGTCAGAACGCTGAATACGGAGATCGCACTGCTGGAGCAGACCAAGGCACTGAACGCGGCGTTCGACAGTGTGCAGGATACCTTGAACGGGCTGGCCAAGAACCTGCAGGCCAACCAGGCCGAGAGTACCGTGGTCATGCGCGAGATGCTCGACGAGCTAAGCGGCAGGCTGCCCTATATGGGACTCGAGGAGGACCAGGAAGAGTATATCCTGAGTCGTATCGAACAGGCGACCGAGGAGGCGATGCGCCTGATCGGGGCCGGGAAGGATATCAAATCGACCTTCGATATGGTAATGTGTGATCTGCAACAGATCGCACTGAAACAACGCGAGCTGTTGGAGAAGATTCTGCGCAAGGGGGAACAGTTCCCGGAGAGTGTGCACGACAGCGATCAGCAGGACGATGAGGCCGTGATGGCCATCGAGTTGTTTTGATCGCGCTGTAGAGACCTTTCTGAAAAAGCGATGTTTCGACCAGTTCTGCATTTACTGCTTCATGTCGTAGTGCCCGGTATCGTTGCCAGGTTTGGCGGCAAACGGGTTTGTGGCGGCCGTGACTGGAAATATGTCTGGTTTCTGTTGACTGCCACGATCATTGTCGATCTCGATCATTTACTGGCGGTTCCTGTGTATGCGCCTGACCGTTGCAGCCTGGGGTTTCACCCATTGCACAGCTACTGGGCGGTTTCAGTGTATAGTTTGATGCTGTTATTCCCGAAAGCACGGCTTATCGGCCTGGGCCTGGTGATCCATATGCTGCTGGATGGGCTGGACTGTGTATGGATGAAGCTGGAGTAACTGCGTTGGACCGGTACTTTACGCGTAAGGTTGGTATCTTGTTGTCACTGGCGATGGTCATGATCATCGCCGTCTTTTTCCTGCCGCGGATCCCACAGCCTGAAGGTTATCATCAGTTCGCTGACCAACGCCTGGTGCTTGGGCTGCCCAACTTCCTCAACGTGGTTTCCAACCTGCCGTTTTTCCTGGTAGGCCTGGCAGGGCTCGTGCAGCTCAGGCGCGGTGTGATCACGGCGATCCTGCAACCGCTTCGTTACTTGTACTTTATCCTGTTCGCCGGCGTGCTGCTGGTCGGGGTTGGTTCATCGTACTATCACCTGTGGCCGTCCAACCTGACACTGGTCTGGGACAGGCTGCCGATGACGATTGCATTTATGTCGCTGTTTGCGCTGTTGCTTGCCGAGTTCGTGGCGCTCCGCGCGGCCAGGCTGCTGGCCTGGCCGCTGCTTTTGGTCGGCATCTTTTCGGTAGGCTATTGGTATTTTACTGAACGGGTAAACCAGGGGGATCTGCGTCTCTATATACTGGTGCAGTTTCTGCCGATGCTGCTGATTCCATTGATGTTGCTGCTGTTCAGGTCATGTTACACGCATACCCGGGCGCTTTGGTGGTTATTGTTGTTTTACCTGCTGGCCAAGTTGTTCGAGGGCCTGGATACCCAGGTCTATGCACTCGGCAATCTCGTCAGTGGCCATACACTGAAACACCTGGTGTCTGCGTTGGGTGTCTGGGTGTTTTACCGTTCCTTGTTGAAACGCCGTCTAGCCCGCATTCCTCACCAGCGTTCGTAGCGAGATGGAGCAAGGGTGCGTTGTACGCACCACATGTTGTACGCACCGCCACCACGGGAACGGGCGCAATAATGGAACGCTCAAGCCCTGTCCTGTGGTGACTTGCGCAGGCTGTCTTCGACATACTGGTGGGTCTGGTACGGGTAGTTGAAAATGTTCTGTACCTGGTCGGAAAAAAAGATCAGCCACTTGACGCTTTGATCCTTGGTCAGCCGCTTACCGGCATGCTGAAAAAGCACCAGCACCAGTGTATCGAACTGTTCGACGAGATAAACCAGGTATTGCCCAAGCAGGTTGTTCTGGTAGAGCCGGACATTGATCTTGATCGGGCTGAATTTGTCCGGGTCCGGTGTGGTGTCGAGCCGGTCCAGCAGGTCATTGACATAGAACAACGAACGCTTGATCCTGTCCAGCCAGGCATTGATGATCGCGGTATTGGTCTTCGCCTGTGGTGCCTGCAGCGAGGTGTTCAGTTTATACAGGTTGTTCGCCGTGCCGATCGCTAGGTTGAAGCTTGCGCAGGGCTGTTGCTGGGCATCCGGGAGAATCAGCGCCTTGGTGACATTGTGATAGACAGTAAGTATTCGCTCTTGCATGTGCTTTCCATGTATGATTCGGATTGATCGCCGGGCCTGCTGACATTCCGTGTTGTTGGATTGTAACTGTATGTCGGCCTGTATCTCGGGTACTGAACTGATGATTCAATAGTAGTACAATTTCTAATGTTGAAAAGAGTATAGCAAAGAATTTCTGATAAAGTTTTATGAGTGTCACAAAATGGCGATCTGCCGGCCTACAGTGAAGAACGAGTATGATCAATCTAGTCTGTGCATTGAAATGTGAAGCCGATCCCATGATTCAGTCCTGGGGCTTGAAAAAATCTGCGGGCCGACATCCGTTTTCGCTGTATACCGGGCCGCAGTGCATGCTGGTCATCACCGGCACAGGCCGGTTGAATGCGGCGGCTGGCTGTGCGTATCTGCAGGGACTGCAGGCCAGCCTGGATGCGACAGAGCCGGTGTCCTGGCTGAATGTCGGTGTTGCCGGGCATGCGCAGGAAGAACTGGGCACGGGTTTTCTGATGCTCAAGGTGACCGATGCACAAAGCGGCCGATCCTGGTTCCCGGTGTGGCCTGGCAGGCCGCCGTGCCGTTGCAGCGAGTTGACGACGGTGTCCGCTGCGGACGGGGACTATCGTTATGCCACGCTGGTGGATATGGAGGCGGCGGCGATGATGGCAGTAGTGTCACGTTTTGTGACATTGGAGTTCGTGCATTGCTACAAGGTCGTGTCCGACAACCGGATGTCGGGTACAGCGCAGGTCACCGCGTCCAGGGTCAGCGCACTGGTCGATGCCCGGCTGCCGGAGATCGAGACGCTCGTCAGTTTTTTGACAGACTTGTCGGTACAGGAACAGCGTGCTGTTGCACTGCCACGCGATTATTCGTCGCTGCTCGAGCGCTACCGTTTCAGCTTTACCCAACGGCAGCAGTTGAAGAAACTGCTCTACCAGTGGCAGGCGTTGACCCCGGCTGCGGTCGGCGAACAGGCTGCACTGCGGGAATGCCGTAGTGCCGGGCAGTTGCTGGCCGCGTTGCAGCAGGCGCTGCAGCAGCTGCCGGTGCATTATGGCGATGTATAGCGTCGATGTTTTCAGCGATTTACTATGAACGGCAGGCTGCCGCTTACCCCCGGGCCGTACAGCTGTTGCAGCGGTTCAGTACCGTGCCACAGATCGAATGCCGGCACTACGGCGAGGTCTTCAACCGCAAGCAGCAGAATTTCCGTTTACAGAAGCGGTACCCGGCGTTGCTGCTGGCGGTCAAG
>JALUUZ010000520.1 GCA_027021095.1 Gammaproteobacteria bacterium | reverse complement strand
ACCCCGGCGCCGGACCAGCTGAACAGTGACGGGTCATACATCGCTTCGGCACGGATCTCCGGCACGGCAAACCTGCCGGCCGTCACGGCCCGAGTCAGGTAGTAAAATTTACCCGGCCGCGGTGACGCGGTGGCAAACACTACCATCCGGTCGTCACGGATGTCCTTCGACTGCACCAGCAGACTGGGGTTGGCCCAATCCAGCTTGACCGCGGTACTGAGCCTGGAGTTTTCGATTTCCAACCCGGCCGGCAGCAGATCGACGATCGCCACATTGTCCACACGTCCTCGCCGGGCCTGCAGTGAAACCTCGACGACGACCAGGTCACCCTGGCGGATCTTCTTCGGGTCCAGTGGTTTACCTTGTTTATCCAGGTAGCGTTTACGCACCACCAGCCCCTTGTCCTCGCGCAATGCCTTGCGGCGCTTGTCGACTCCCGATGCCTTCCACGCGAAAGACAGCTTGCCCGGGCCGTGGATCTCGATACGCAACTTCCCGGTCCGGTAGGCATGATCACCGAGGCGGAGGCTCTGCTTGAACGGCAGGCGGGTGCCGTCACCAAGGATCACCTGCGCATCGACGTCGCCAGCACCCTTGCGGTAGACCTTGGCGAGCGCCAACAGCGCAAACGCATTTTCCTGCGTCGTCCCCCAGTTGCCCTGGTCCGAAAAACCGACCAGCTGCGCGACCAGGGAACGGACCCTGGCGGCCTTGGGTTTGATCAGCGCATAGGCCTCGAGCACCGCGGCCAAGTCCCTGGTATTGGACGAGAAGTTACCGCCGGTATCGCGGTAACGGCGGTCATACCTGTCGAGCCTGTCGAGACCATCGAGAATGTCTTCGGCAACACCCTTTTCACCGTTCAGAAAATACGCTGACGCCAGCCGCGCGCGTTCATGCGGCTGCAACTGGTCGAACTGGTTGTCATAGATATAGTTCAACTGCGCAACCACGTTCTGCCTGGCCAGCGCCAGCACATAGAGCCGGTAGATCTTGTTTTCAAGGCCGTAGCGGGTCTCCGCCTGCGCCAGCGATTTTTTCAGCCAGGCAAGCATGCCATTCCAGGTTTTCTTACTGACGCGGTACCCGGCATCACGCGCTTCGACAAGAAAATGCGCCGCATAGATCGAGGCCCAGTCGACATAGTGGCGCGATTCGCTCCAATAGAAAAACAGACCGCCGTTGGACTGCATCGACTCGATTTTGTCTATCCCGGCACGCATAAAGGCCTTCAGCTTGGCGGCGCGCATATCGACGATGCCGGCGGAGAGCGCCAGATCCTTGAAATACAGCATTGGAAACAGCTTCGACGTGGTCTGCTCCAGGCAACCGTGCGGATACCGTACCAGGTAGCGGATACTGTTGGCGTACTCCGCCAGCGGACTGGAACTGATGCTCAGACGATAGCTGACGGAACGGTCGATAAAACGTGTCGGCATGGTCAAGGTCAGCGGAGTCGAGGCGTCGATACGCCCCTTGCCGCCGGTCTCGACGCGGTTGGCCGGGTAGCGGATCGGTACACTGATCTGCTTGACCCGCGAATTCTTTTTGCTGCGTGCAATCACCTTGATACGGGCGATCCCGGTGCTCTGGAGTATCCTGATCCTGAAGCGTACCCGGCCCTTGGCGTCGTGCCTGATCATCACGCTGGTCTTAGGCCGGCCCTGCAGCTTGACGTTGTCGGAGGTCTGTAGTTCAATCTGCACCTTGTCGTCGGTGCCGGTCTTGTTGAACACCGTCACCGGAATGTCGACCTCGTCACCGACCGCAAAGAAACGCGGCACACCCGGCCTGACGATCAGCTTGTCATACACCAACACGTTTTTCTGCGCCATGGTGTAACGTTTATGGCCGAAAGCCACTGCGTGAAAACGCAGCTCGCCATTGAAACTGGGCACCTTGAACGTCACCCTGGCTTCTCCCCTGGCATTCAGCTTCAATACTCCGGACCAGAGCGCCACCGGCTTGACACGGACGATGGAATCCGGGTTGACACGCCGTTTTTTGTTGGCCTGTTTCGAACCTTCGTCTCCCGACGGACTGATGAGCCGCTTGGTTTCCGCGACGAACGGCATAAGCAGGTGGTACATGGTATAGTGCAATGTCTCCAGCCGGATCTTGGTACGGAAGTAGTTGGCAATCGACGGCAACTTGAAATTGGTCAAATCCAGGATACCGGTATCCACCGCCGACAAGGTAAAATGCACCGGGCCGGTGTACCTGCCGGTCAAGCGTATCTTCGCGGTGACCTCTTTGTCCGGCTCTATCTTGTCTGCCACATCGAGTTCCAGCCGTGGGTGACGCGCCGTATCGTAAACCGGTATGTTCAACAGGCCGCTGGCAATCACCGGATCGGACGCCTCCGGCTGCCGCGCGGGCCTGATCAGTACCACGCTGACATAGATGTTCGGATAATAATCCGGGTTCGACGGCAGGCTGATTTCGGTCACACCACGTTCGACATGCAGCACACGATGGAAAAAAACCTTTTCGCGCTCGACAGTAACCAGCAGTGAACCTTTGAACGGAATCTTCATCTGCAGCTTCAGCGGCTCGCCAACACGGGTACGCTGCTCAACGGCCTTCATCGTGATCCGGTTCGGTGTCAACCGGTCCTGCAGCGTCTGACCCCAGATACTGAAACGGAACTGCGTCAACTGGCCGCTGTTCAGATCCTTGGCCTCGACGATATACTCGCCGCCGTGACGCGGAACGAACGCAAACCTGCCGTCGCTCTTCAGGCTGCCATCCAGTTCCTGGTACAGCGTCTTGACCTTTTCAGTCACATAGCGGTAGTAACCGCGCGGGTTCTTGCGAAAATAAGCCAGCGGCTTCATGCGGTAGACGCGCAGACTGATCCTGCGCTCTTCAGGCCTGACCGGCTTGCCGTCCTTGTCGACATTGACCAGGTGAAAGCGTATCTTTTTTCCGCGCTGGTAACGCCCGGAAGAAGTCCGGCGCAGGCCGACATAGCTTGCAAACAAGTATACCTGCGTATCGAAGTAGTGTGACACCCCGCGCCCGGCATCGTCGAGCACGGTGGCGGCGAGCTGCAGTGTCACACCGCGCGAGACCCTCAGGCTGTCGGGAAGCCTGTACAGATACTCCTTGCTGCCGCGGCCGTCCAGCTTGCCCTCGCCAAGCTGCACCTTGCGCGGCGCCAGCTTGTGCTCGTCATTGCCAAAGACATAGCGTGCATGGTCTTTCGGTTTGAAGCGGTTCGCCACCAAGGTCACCTCGGCGCTGACCTTGAGTCCGGCTGCAGCCCCACCGAACTTATGCTCTCCGAGCACACTGAATTTCAATGTCCGGTCACCGGCACTGATCGCCTTCGGCGACTTGATACGGACACTGATCTTGTTAGGAATGAATTCCTCGACCTGGAAACTGTAGCGTCCGATCGTCCTGCCTTTCCAGACCACACGCGCATGCCACTTGCCCGACCTGGCTCCGGCATCGGTATGAAAGTCGTAGCTGTAGACTCCTTTCGGCGTGACCGTAAAAGCGTCATCGACTGCTTCGACACCGTCGGGCGAAGTGATCACCAGGCGTGCCGGGTAACGCCCCGGCATGTTGTCCGCCTGGTCGCGGATCACCGCCACCAGGTTAACCGTCTCACCGGGCCGGTAGACCCCGCGTGAAGAATACACATAAGCCTTCAACACCTGGCTCTCGGTCTTGATTCCTTCGATGTCGAAACCATGCATCGGCGTTTTATGGACGCGCAGATTGACGAATGACATATCGTCGCCGATCTTGGCGATCACATGCTTTGGCATACCTTGACCCGACAAACGGATGCTGGCGATACCCTGGTCATCGGTCCGGCCGCTGCCGATCACCTGGTTCAAGGTATCGAAAACCTGGACCTGGGTGTTTTTCAACACTGTGCCGGTTTTCAACGAAGTCGACCATACCAGCAGGCGCCTGGAAAAACTGCGCACGTTCAGCCCGATATCGGTCGCCAGGAACCAGCGCCTGTCGGTCTGCTCGCTGACCTCGTCGACCACTTCGTCCTTTCGCGCACGGTCCGGCATACGATACAAGGTGACGCGATAGACACCGTGAACATTCTGCGCAAAGAGCTTTTTCAGGTCGACGGTGACCTTGTAGTGCTTGTTGTAGGTCTCTTCCTCTTTGACCAGATCGGCGATACGCAGCACCTTGTCATAAACGACCCTGGCCACCGTTTCCAGGTCGTCGTCCCGCTTGTAGTAATTGTTCAGGTAGTAGCTCAGGTTACTGGCGTATACCTTTTCCACCACGACGCGGATCCGCTTCTGGTTGGTGATCTGGACCGGCAGGTAACGCATGTCCTTGCGTGACAGGAAACTTCCCTTGGCGCCGAACCGCAGGGTCTTCTCGTAATCGCTTGCATCGCTGATCGCTTCCGCCTCTTCAAGCGTGATATTGCCGTTCAGTGCCAGCAGGCCTTTGCTGACGACGAACTTGTACCGCCGTCCGGGCTTGAAACCCTGCTTCAGCCTGACCCTGTACACATAGCCCTTGGACGACCTGTTGTTCACCTGCACCTGGTAGTCCAGCGCCACACCCGGCCTCCATTGATAATGCACCCTGTGGACAGTCAGGTGTTTTTTGAGTTCCTGGATCCTGACCGGCGCGTTGAGATTGACAAGCGCGGTGGTTTGCCCGAAACGGTGTTTCCACTGTACCGCGGTGATGCGGATATTGGTGACTGCCTTTTGCGTAAACTCAGCGACGTAGTCCGCCTCGAAGCCGAGGTTTCCGGCTAACGGCATCAACCCCTTGCCGATACCGTAATAGACCGTACGGTCCTTACCCTGCACCCTCCTGATCCACCTGGACTCGATGACAAACCGCCTTCCCTGGCTGTCAGCAGCCGGCCTGACCCGGTAGGCGATCGCCCTTCTGACTTCTTCTCCCTGCAGGTTCGGCTGCTTGTACCAGATCGAAAAATATTTCTTGAACTCATCGAGCCTGACCGCATCGGACAGCGTCAGGTGAATGACGAAACGCTGCTTCAGCAGATCCTCCTTGTCATACTTGGTGCTGTGCTCGGCGCTGAGTACACGTATACCCGGCGTATTGAAGCGGTACTTACTGAGCGGGTAGCGCTTCGTCACTTTGTCGCGCCCGGTATACCAGGAGTACTGCTTGTTTTCGATTTCATTCGGATCGACACTGACGATATAACGCGAACTGGGCTGCAGTTTTTCTGCCGGTTCGAACTGCAGGATGCGGTCAGAGACCCACGACCAGTGACCTTCGATCGACGGATAGATCCGCACCAGCCTGGTCTTGACCTCGCTGCCGATCCTGGCAGCCTTGGGTTTTACCGGTTTATCGAACTCGAGCACGATATTCTCCGCCGTGCCGACCTCATCGGACGGTGAAAAACGTGACAGGCTGACGACGTTGCGTTCTGTTTTGAGATAAAATACCTTGCCATGCGCATAACGCGCCTCGGCCTGCGGCAGCAGACTCTCGTTCAATTCAACCTTGTAGAGCGTGGTGGCAAGAAAATACGGCCTTGGCACGATCACCAGTTCACGGCTGTTTTTCCAGTACAGGCGGCCTTGCACGGCCGGCGTGATGCGGACTGGAAGCGCTTCAGGATCGATTTTTGCCAAGTCGATCTTCTCTCCGATCGGCTGGCGCGGCTTCATGTTCTTTGAGAATTTCAACACCAGCTTGTTCATGGGCTCGTGCCGGAACCCGGTTTTCGCCGGATATGGGCTGGCCGCATCGACACCACTGATCTGCACGATATTCTTACCGGTCACGAACTCGAGCCTTGCCGCCCCCGGTGCGAAATGCTGCTCCCTGGCATAGAACAAGGCCGGCAACAAACTGATCCGGTAGCGCGTAGCCTGTCTCCAATTGCCTTTCGGCACGATCTCGAGCAGGCGGTCATCCAGCCACTTGTACTCGAGCGCCAGCGGCGGCGAAACCTTCAGCAGCGCATCCAGCTTTTTCTTGTCGCGGGCGTATTTGCCGAGATTGCGGCTGAAGCGGATCCACAAGCGCTTCTCCGGCCTGACAGACTTGGCTTTAGCCACATCGACGCGGTATTTCCCGCTGGCAGGATAGAAGTCTTCCAACGCCATCCGGTTCTCCGGTGTAAAGAAATACTGCACACTGATGGTATTCTCCAGTGTCTTGAAGGTCAGGCGGTTCGGCCGGCGCCGGGGCTGCCAGCCTGGTTCGTGCGTCTTCCCTTTCGGTAGTGTTTCCGGTTTCTCCCACTGGTATCTCGAATCGAGCTTGTAGCCGGGATTGACCGACACCGTATACTGCGTCAGCTCTGACCAGAAAGGCTTTGGCCTGAACAGCAACTCGTCGTTTTTGATCCAGTAGAATTCCCCAGGGACGTAGGGCTGAATCCTGACCGGGAGCCGGGTCTGGTTCCGGGTGTTGGCGATCTTGACGCGTATCTGCTGTTTGCCGACCATTGGCTGCGCAAACCGGACTTTGAACGCCTGGTCCAACTCGACCTGTTCGCCACTGATATTGAACGAACTGATACGCTGCACGATCGGCCTGACGTAAAAACTGAAACGGCGCGGCTTGCCGAACCGCCATGGCCTGTTACTGACCCGGTTGATGGATTTTTTGACCGCAACCGTCACCGTGCTGCGTATCGGCCACTCCTTTTCCGGCACGAACTTCAAGGTCGTGGTACTGATCCAGGTCCATTTGCCATTCACCGCCGGCGAGATCGAAGCAGGCTGCTCGAGCTCCAGCGTCTTGTTGACCTTGGTCACCGGCACCATGTCGCCTGAAAAATGGATCAAAAGCGGCTGACGGTGGTCCACCTTGCCCTGCAGTGAAAACCGCCTGATACGAATGTCGT
>JALUUZ010000519.1 GCA_027021095.1 Gammaproteobacteria bacterium | reverse complement strand
GCACCGTTCAGCATGTCGTAAAGGATACTGGCCTCGTACTCGAAGGAGTCCTTGTTCTTGGCCCCATGATAGATATCCAACAGCTTGTAGCGCAGATCCAGGCGATTCGGCTCGTTTTGAATCGCTTCCTTGATCAGCATTTCGGCGGCTTCGTACTTACCATAGGCATAGAATACGTCCGCCTCGGTGATCGGATCCGACTCGGCCGCATCCGCGCCCGGGGTATCCATGTTGCTGACGACGAAATCACTCAGGTACGAGGAAGCACTGTCATCGACTGCATCACCCGCCAGTGAGGTTTCGATCCCGTCGGCGGTCTTCGGCGCCGGCGCCGGCGCCGGCTCGGGTTCAGCCTGCTGCATCACACTGGTATCCTGTTGCGCAAAAGACGAGGGTTGCGGCGTCTCCATACGTGCAGCGCTCGCTTCTTCGAAATCGAGAATACTTTCCTGAAATTCATCCTGCACACGCCGCCGCTGGCGCACGATCAGAAACAACAGGATGATAACGAACAACACGCCGCCGCCGGCAACTGCGGCGATCATCGGGTTGGCCTTGAAATACGCTATCCAGGCATTGACCTTCTGCTTGGCGGTGTCGACGAAACCGGTACTGACCGGCATGCTCTTCTCCCCTTCCTTGGTAAACGGCTTGACGGTCTTGTTTTTGTGCTTGGCGGCAATCGCGTTGATATCAGGCGGCTTGTAACCTGTGACCTCGCGGCATTTCGAATCGGTCGGATTCTGCTTGCAATACTCCGCGATCTTGAGCGCATCCTGCACCGATTTACCGGCACTCGATTTGACTTTGAACAGGCCCTTGGTACGGTTGTTCTCATCGATCGTCTTCAGCAGCTCCTCGCGTGCCTTGTTGATCAGTACCTGTTTGTCGGCTTGCAGGTCTTTTTCGATCGCTGCCTTCGCTTTCTTGATATCAGAGTCATCACCGGAAACGACCCCGTCGCTTTTACCGTTCTTGTTGGAACTCTCACCGAGTTTGCCGGCCAGATCTTTGTCGGTCTGGTTGGGCGCGACCACGTCGAACACCCCTTTCGGCTTGGTTGACCTGGATTTGACCGAGGTCTTTGCAATCGTCACCTGGCTTTGTTTCTGTACGCGGTCACGGAACACGTCGGTATCGGCCCGGTACTGTCTGCGCGCCGACGCCACGGAAAACGACTGGATGGCCAACCTGTCCGGAATCACCAGCTTGTGTCCGGCCCGGACCCAGTGCACGTTGTTCTTCAAAAAGGCGCGCGGATTGGCTTTCTTGATCGCCATCATGGTCTGGTAAACGGTTGCTCCCCGGGGACGTACCCGCTTGGCGATCGCAAACATGGTGTCACCGCGCCTGACTTTATACACCGAACCGGGTTTGGCGCCGCGGCGTGAATCCGTTTGCGACAGGCTTACCTCGGCACTGCGGTCGGTCTCGTCACTCAACGGTACGCGCGGGTACCTGTTTTCTTCCTTTTCGAACTCTTTGTTGGCGACTGTCGGATAATCGCGGTCACCGCGCTTGAAATCCTCTTCAGGCGGAAGGTCGGACTTGCTGGTCTTGGGTTTCTTGTCCTTGATGATTTCTTCCTTGATCGCAAGAAAATCATCATCCGGCTTGGCCGGTGCGGTTTTTTTCGTTTCCTTTTTGGTTTCCCTGGTTCTCAAGGTCGCGGTGAATTCCTGTGACGAATCCTGTTTCGGCTGCTCCGCCGGTGGTTCTTCGGCAGGCTTTTCCTCGTCACTCTGCGCCGCCTCGGGCTCAGACTTGACCGCGAACTGAGTGCCTTGGGAGGGTACGGTGACCGGTGGATCGATCAACAACGCGTACTCGCGAAAAATGCGGCCGCGGTTCCAGGACACTTCGACCAGGATACTGAGGTAGGGTTCTTTGAACGGCTTCGATGAACTGACCTTGATGTAGGTCTTGCCGCGTTTCTTGACCACGCGGAACGAAATATCCTTCAGTTTCGGACTGTATTCGAGTCCTGCACGGCGAAACTCGCTGCTGGAAGCAAGCCTGACTTTCAATCCCTTGAGTTCGGACTTGTCGATAGTCAGAATCTCGATTTCTGCAGAAAGCTTCTGATTTAAATGCGATTTCAGCTCGACATCCCCCAGGCCGAGTGCCGCTACCTGTAACGATACCGCACTTGCCGCCAGGGCCAGAATCAACGCCAGTTTCCTCACCATAAGGACTCCATATTGCTGCCTGTTCACTACCGGATTACCGCCTAGTCTATTCCCACTTATATATCAATGCTTACACAAAACTCAGCAATTTTCTATAGTTTATAGCCTATTTACATGAAATTTCTATTTTTTCACCGAAAATTATTGCAAATCACAAATATTCGGCCAACAGGATTTCCGCTATTTGCACACTATTTGTGGCGGCGCCTTTACGTACATTATCGGCGACAACCCACAGATCTAAACCCTTGTCACAAGAAATGTCCTCACGAATACGGCCTACATACACCGTGTCATGGTCAGCCCCGTCGGTCACCGCCGTCGGGTATCCACCGTCTTCCCGTGTGTCGATCACGGTGATGCCAGAAGTATTTTCCAGCAATTTCCTTGCCGATTCAGCGCTGATCTTCTGTTTCGTTTCGATATGCACTGCTTCCGAATGCCCGTAGAAAACCGGCACACGCACTGCCGTCGGGTTCACCTGGATCGAATCGTCAGCAAAGATTTTGCGTGTCTCCCAGACCATCTTCATTTCTTCCTTGGTGTAGCCGTTCTCCAGAAACACATCGATATGGGGCAGTACGTTGAACGCGATCTGCTTCGGATAGACCTGGCAGTCCACAGGCCTGCCGTTCAACAACTCGCCGGTCTGTTTCGCCAGTTCGCTGATCGCCTCTTTTCCGGTACCCGATACCGCCTGGTAAGTCGCCACGTTGATTCTAGTGATACCGACCGCGTCCCTGATCGGCTTCAGCGCCACCAGCATCTGTATGGTCGAGCAATTGGGATTGGCTATTATACCACGATTTTTATATTGCCCAACAGCCTCGGGATTGACCTCCGGGACCACCAACGGAATATCCTCGTCATAGCGGAACTGCGAGGTATTGTCGATGACCACACAACCGGCCTGTGCCGCCACCGGCGCATAGCGCTCGGAAATGGCGCCTCCCGCGGAGAAAAGCGCTATCTGCACCTGGCTGAAATCAAACCCGGCAAGATCCTCGATCTCCACGGCCTTGCCGTTGAACAACGCTGACTTGCCTGCGGAGCGTGCACTGGCAAGCAGATACAGTTGCTGGACTGGGAAATTCCGCTCCTGCAGCACCTTCAGCATCGTCTCACCCACCGCGCCGGTCGCTCCCACTATCGCCACATTAACTTTTTTGCTCATGTCAACCCTTCTTTCTGTTGTTGCTTCATTACTTTACAGACTGTAAACCTAACTTATTGCGCAGCCAGCGCCCGCACGACCGCCTCCCCCATCTCCCGGGTACCGACCTGCTGCATACCAGGCCCCGCCGAGTAGATGTCCGCGGTACGCAGACCCTCATCCAGCACCTGCTCGACTGCAGATTCTATGCGCTGCGCTGCCTGGGGCAGCTCGAGGCTGTACCGCAGCATCATTGCCACCGACAAAATCGTTGCCAGCGGATTGGCAATCCCCTGGCCGGCGATGTCCGGTGCCGAGCCGTGAATCGGTTCATACATGCCCTTGCCGCCGGCATCCAGCGACGCCGACGGCAACATGCCGATCGAGCCCGTCAGCATCGCCGCCGCATCGGACAGTATGTCACCAAACATATTGCTCGTCACCAACACATCGAACTGCTTTGGTTCCCGGATCAACTGCATCGCCGCGTTGTCCACATACATGTGTGACAGCTGGACCTGCGGGAAATCCCGCGCCACCTCGGTGACGACCTGGCGCCAGAGCTCGGTACTCTCGAGTACATTGGCCTTGTCCACCGAACACACCCGCCGCCCGCGTTTCAACGCAATCTCGAATGCCACGCGGGCAATACGCCGGATCTCCGTTTCATCGTAGACCAGCGTATTGAATCCCTGTTTCAAGCCGTTGTCATTGACACGGATACCGCGCGGTTCCCCAAAATAAATCCCACCCGTCAGCTCACGTACGATCATCAGGTCCAAGCCGGACACGACTTCGGGTTTCAGTGTCGAGGCCTGCACGAGTTGTGGAAACAACATCGCCGGCCGCAGGTTGGCAAACAATCCCAGGCCGGCTCGGATACGCAGCAACCCCTGCTCGGGGCGCAGCGGGCGCTCGAGCCCTTCCCATTCCGGCCCGCCGACTGCGCCCAGCAGGACTGCATCGGCCTTGACGGCCAGTTCCAGGGTCTGCTGCGGCAGCGGATCACCGTGCTGCTCATAGGCCGAACCTCCGATCAGTCCGTTCTCCAGCTCGAGCGCCAGGCCCTCGCTCTGGCGCAGATAGTCCAGCACCTTGACCGCCTCGGCTACGATCTCCTGTCCAATCCCATCACCCGGCAGAATCAAAATTTTCTTGCTCATCCTCACCTCGTTCAACTGTCTGTAAAGAGCCACGGCTCGGCCTGGCGCCGTTTCTGCTCATACGCCTTGATCTCGTCCACGTGCTGCAGTGTCAGGCCGATGTCATCGAGCCCCTGCAACAGGCAGTACTTGCGAAACGCGTCGACCTCGAACTCGATCACTTCTGCTGCCGGCGTCACGATCGTCTGCGCTTCCAGGTCGACCACCAGCCTGTAGCCCTCCTGCTCCAGGGTCTGCGCAAACAGGCTGTCGACCTGCGCCGCAGACAACACGATCGGCAACAGGCCGTTCTTGAAACAGTTGTTAAAGAAGATATCAGCGAAGCTCGGCGCGATGATCACCCGGAAACCATAGTCGAACAGCGCCCAGGGGGCGTGCTCACGTGATGAACCGCAACCGAAATTCTCGCGTGCCAGCAGAATGCTTGCATGCCGGTAGCGTGGCTGATTGAGTACGAAATCCGGATTCAACGGCCGTTTGCTGTTGTCCTGTCCCGGTTCACCGTGGTCCAGGTAGCGCCAGTCGTCGAACAGGTTCGGGCCGAAACCGGTACGTTTGATCGACTTCAAAAACTGCTTTGGAATAATCACATCGGTATCGACATTGGCACGATCCAATGGCACCACGATACCGTCAAGTTTTGAAAATTTTTGCATGCTTCACCTATTGCCAGAATCAAAAAGACGCGCTGATATCGACGAAATGCCCGGCAACGGCTGCTGCCGCCGCCATCGCCGGACTGACCAGGTGGGTTCTGCCCCCCTGGCCCTGCCGGCCCTCGAAATTGCGATTGGAGGTCGACGCACAACGTTCTCCTGGCTCAAGCCGGTCGGCGTTCATCGCCAGACACATCGAACAGCCGGGTTCACGCCACGCAAAGCCGGCGGCAGTAAACACCTTGTCCAGTCCCTCCTGCTCCGCCTGCCTCTTGACCTGGCCTGAGCCGGGCACCACCATGGCCAACTTGATGTTCGCAGCCACTTTCCTGCCACGGACAAACTCGGCGGCCACGCGCAGATCCTCGATCCGGGAATTGGTGCATGAACCGATAAACACCTTGTCCAAGGCGATGTCAGTCACCGGCGTGCCGGCCTGTAATCCCATGTAGTCCAGCGCGCGCTGCATCCCCTCACGTTTCACCGGGTCCGCACTCACGTCCGGATCCGGCACCCGCTGATCGACCGCCACCACCATTTCCGGCGAGGTGCCCCAACTGACCTGTGGTTTGATCGCCGCCGCGTCCAGCGTGACACGCTTGTCGAACACCGCCTGCGGATCAGTGTTCAGGCTTTTCCAATAGGCCACCGCCTGTTCCCACAGCGCACCCGACGGCGCATAGGGCCTGCCTTGCAGGTAGTCGATGGTTTTCTGGTCGACCCCGACCAGGCCGGCGCGGGCCCCTGCCTCGATCGTCATGTTACACAAAGTCATACGCCCTTCCATCGACAAGGCACGGATTGCCTCTCCCGCATATTCGATGGTGTAGCCGACTCCGCCCGCAGTACCGATCTCGGCAATGATGGCCAGGACGATATCCTTCGCATAGACCCCGGGGGCGGCCTGGCCGTGGACTTCGACCAGCATGTTGCGAGACTTTTTCTGCAACAGGCACTGTGTCGCCAAAACATGTTCCACTTCGGAGGTGCCGATCCCGAATGCCAGGGCCGCAAACGCACCATGCGTCGAGGTGTGTGAATCACCACAAACCACGGTCATACCGGGCAGCGTTGCACCAAGCTCAGGGCCCATGACATGCACGATCCCCTGGCGCGGGTCCTGCATTGGATACTCGGTAATTCCGAACTCCCTGCAGTTGGCATCCAGCGTCTCGACCTGCAGCCGCGATACCGGATCACTGATACCGTGACTGCGCTCGACTGTCGGTACATTGTGGTCCGGCGTCGCAAGCACTGAATCCTGGCGCCAGACACGGCGCCCGGCCAGGCGCAGGCCCTCGAATGCCTGCGGCGAGGTTACTTCATGCACAAGGTGCCTGTCGATATAGAGGAGACAGGTCTCCCCGTCGCTGCGCACTATGTGGGTGTCCCATAATTTGTCATACAGGGTTTTTGCTGTCATGGCTTTGTCCATTACTGTCTCTTGCTGATTTTGTAATCATATCTTTCCCTATTCGATTACTCAAATTCATTATTTTCATATAAACTATTCCTAATTGGAATTATTATGGTCAAAGTGCATGAAGCTCGACATAGAACTGTTCAACACTTTTCTGCAGGTTGCCGCAACGCAATCGATTTCACGTGCCGCCGCCGCGTTACATCTGACTCAGTCGGCGGTCAGCAAACGCATACTCGGGCTCGAGCAGGCACTGCAGGTCAGGCTGTT
>JALUUZ010000518.1 GCA_027021095.1 Gammaproteobacteria bacterium | reverse complement strand
CATGTTCAATCTCGGGTACCTGCCGGGCACCGACAAGCAGGTGACCACGACCCCGGACAGTACGGTCAAAGCGCTGCAGGAAAGCCTGCTCCTGCTGTCACCGGGCGGTATTCTTTCGGTGCTCGCCTATCCAGGCCATCCTGGAGGAAAAAAAGAGCTGCAGGCAGTCATGGCCTGGGCAAAGACACTTGCCAACGACTTGTTTGAAACAGAGACCTACGGCGCCGCCGGCTCTGCCACGGCACCTGTGTTGTTTTCCATTCAGCGACGATGAGGAGTAATGCGCGTTAGTGGCGCTGTGCCGAGCGTACGGCAATCGTCGTGTGGTTGGTTTTTCTCGGCTTGGGAACCTGCCGGTCGAGTGTCAGGATGCTTACCCCGGGGTATTTGCGTTTTATCCAGTCCAGGTCCCGCAGTATCTTGTCGTTGATCGTCACCTTGACGTATTTATGATGCCGCAGGTCGAACTTCAGGTTGCCCAGGTAGGAGGTCAGGCCCGGGCTGACCTTGAATTTGAAGGCACCATGCTGCCTGGCAAAGTGGTACGATGCGCGCCCGTTCAGACCATGCTTGTGCAGTTCACCACGGTAGGCGGCGAGGCTGTAGGTGCCGGGTTCTAACTTGATCAGGTGAATCCGCGAGCCTTTGAAAAGGCCCTGTTCACCATTGGGTGCAGCGATATTTCTGGCGACATTGAAGGACTTGCTCAGCGGGCTGTGGATCGTCTTGATGATTTTTCCTTGTTCGTCTTTGATCGTCAGCGTGATATCGAGCCTGTGTGCACCAAGCTGTGAGACTGTCAGGAAGGCGAGACCGAAGTTTTCATTCCCCTTGAACTTCAATCCCGCGCCGTCTCCTTTGCGGACCGTGGTGTTGCAGGCGCTGAGCAGCAGGCCAAGAAAAGCGATACTGAATAACTTATACGTAGTCATGGTGAACGTCTGGTATTTGATTTGTAAAGTATTGTTATTTTCATTTTTTTGCACAGGCCGGGCATCTTTTATCGCTGCCTGGCAGTGAGCATGGCGTCCATTTTAGCATTATCCGGCGGATGCGGAAAAGGAATGTTTGATTGAACCCGGCCAGGTCAGGGCGAATTTCCATGCTGATAAAGGGAATTTGGGGCAATTTCGTATTTGATTTCAAGGGGAAGGCAGTGTTGCTTGTCAGCGGGAATCGGTGTGTTATACTGAAAAAGTCCGATTGGTAATCGGACTTTTATCCGCAGCAAAACCGGCTGGCGTTTGACGGCTGCGCGAGTAAGAGAGATACGATGGAAAAGATCCCTGTACTGGGCGAGCTTGAACAGGAAGTGCTTGCACATCTTTGGAAGTGCCGCGAAGGTGCGGTCAAGTCCGTCCATCAGGCGGTTGGGAAGAAACGCCGTATTTCCCCTAATACGATTCATTCAGCATTGGAACGTTTGCGCAAAAAAGGCCTGCTGGTCAGGGAAAAGGTCAGTCATGCGTATGTGTACCGGCCGGCCATAGAGCGCAGTGAGCTGCTTGGAAAGTGGTTGAACGAGATGATCAGCCTGTATGGTGGCGGGAAAGTGGAAATCATGGTTTCTGCGTTCGCGGATCTGACGCGGACGATCGGTGCATCTGAACTGGAGAGACTGGAAGCGATGATCCTGAACGTGGAAAAAGACGATCCACGGGGGGATGTGTCGTAATGCCCGGTATTTTCCAGTCGATGTTGGTGATTTTCAGCGTAGCGTCATTGTTGACAGCCGTTGCCGTGCAGCTTTTTTACCTGGGCGCTCGCTGCTGTTTCACTTACCTGTCTCCAGTACGGCGAGCCCGGCTGCTTTTTCTGCTTGGTAGTGCGCCGCTTGCCGTTCCATTGCTATTGCTGATGCTGGTTTTTATCCCGTCCATCCTGACCTGGGCGGGCCTGGTTCCTGATCATTGCCTGGCGCACGACGATCACCATGGGCACCTTTGTTTTATTCATCCACCGGCGTTTATCAGGAATCCCTGGGTGACTGTTATCGCGTTGCTGCTTGTCGCTATTGTCGTGCTGAGGTGGATCAGGGGATTCGCTGAAGCGTACCAGGCGCGTACCTGGTCGAGGCTGTTTCAGCGAAACAGCCACAGGGCTCCCGGTCGGTGTTACAGGCTGGTCGATGTCGACCGGGTTCTTGCCTGTTCGATCGGCATGTTCAGACCGGAAATACTTATCTCCCGCGGCCTCGAAGACAGGCTTAGCACAGAGGAGTTAGAGGTAGTGATCGCGCATGAACGGGCGCATGTCGAACGCAGAGACGCTTTGAAGTTGTTCATCGTGAAAATGCTGGGTGTCTTCTTTCTGCCCCAGGTGTCGAAAGCGCTGCTGTCAGACCTGGCGCTTGCTGGCGAGCAGGTTTGTGATCAGCAGGCCTCGCGGGAGACAGGCAGTTCGATCCGGGTAGCGAAAACGATCGTCAAGGTACAAAAACTGTTGCCGGAACAGTCCGAAGATCCGCTGCCGGCGGTGCATTTTTCGCATGTGCATATTGTTCAGCGTGTGACATCGTTGTTGGATCAGCGCAGCAGGGGCAGGTTCTATCACGGTATGCTGCCCAAGTACCTGTTGCCGGGGGCAACCATGCTGTTTCTGCTTGTCTATTACGAGCCGATTCATCACTACGTCGAGGATCTCTATTTTGCACTGTTCCAGTAATGGGTTGAGCGTACAGCCTGGCTTACGCATTGGTTTTGGATCCGAATCCGATTGGCGGCCGGAGCCGATATGTTTTCAATTCTGAAGGATCGGTGGCCGGTGTTGTGTTGGTCACTCTTGTTGGGGATCACGAGTGGTTGCAGCGAACGTTCCAGCGACGGTCATCATCACTCGCACGGACAGAGCGGCCATGTTGTCACGAGCTTTACCGGTAAGACGGAATTGTTTGTCGAATTTCCGAAGCTGGTCAAAGGCAAGGGCGTAAGCTTTGTCGTGCATTTGACACGTCTGCGTGACTACAAGCCGGTAAGACAGGGGAAGATCGTAGTCGAGCTGGCTGGTGCAGGCAAGCCGCTGGAGCGCTTTTCCACCAGCAGGTTGGCCGTGCCTGGGATTTTCAAGCCGTTTGTCAGGCCGCGCTATGCCGGCAAACGGCAGTTGCGGATTCGTTTCGATGCCGGGGCCTACCAGGTCGTGCATCGCCTGGGAGCCATCCAGGTCTCGGCAAACCATGACGAAGCACATCGTCTGCAGCTCAAGCGTCGCGACAGCGGGGAGTTGATCAGCTATTCGAAGGAGCAGCAGTGGAAGTTTGACTTCGCTGTCGTGCAGGTCGGTAAAAGAGCGCTGCACGCAACGATCACTGCAACCGGCACGATTCGGGCGCCCAGCGACAGGACCATGCGGGTGACAGCGACTGCACCGGGCAGACTCCGGGCTGCAGGCCGTATGTTTCCCTATGTAGGGATGAAGGTGAACAAGGGCCAGGTGCTGGCAGAGATCATTCCGGTGCTGGGCGATTCCGTCGATATCGCTTCGCTGGAACTGGACCTGGAAAAAAAGAAATCCGAATTGAAGCTGGCGGCCTATAATCGCCGGCGGCTGGAGGCTTTGTTTCAGCAAAAGGTGATCGCAAGAAAGAAACTGATCGCCGCGCAAAGCAAGGAGGAGATAGCGCGTGCCGAGTACAATACGATCAAACGGCGTATCAGGCAGCAGAAAACCGGAGAGGTACATCTAGGCAGGCAGGTGTCGGGAGTGATCCTGCGCGCCAGGATTTCAGGTACCGTGGCGCACGTCCATAAAACGCCGGGCACTCACCTGAAGCTGGGCGAGGAGATATTTCATCTCGTCAATACCGGCAGGCTATGGTTGGAAAGCAATGTGCCTGAGCATGACATCGGCAGGCTCGTCAACCCAGTCGGCGCCTGGTTCGAGATCAGTGGTTACAAACAACCGTTCAACACACTCAGGCTGAATGGAAAGGTGGTCTCGATCGGGAGCGCGATCGATAAGATAACCCGTACTTTGCCGTTGCTGATTGCGTTCGATAACCCAGGTGGCAAACTCAAGGTTGGTATGTTTGCCGAATCACATATTATCACGTCGGCCAGGAGCGAGGCGGTGGCGGTGCCTGTGTCCGCGGTGATCGATGACAATGGCAAGCATATCGTTTACGTACAAAAAGACGGTGAGCACTTCGAGGCCAGGCAGGTGCGTACCGGTATTCGGGACGACCGGTATATCGAGATCGTGGCCGGTTTGAAACCCGGTGAATATATCGTCGCCAGGGGTGGTTACCTGCTGCGCCTGGCAGCGACTTCGCCGGCGACGATCGGCCATGGGCATACGCACTGATGGTGTGCTGTCTCGCAACGAACGTAGGCGGCCATCAATGATTTCGAGGACGATAGCCTGGTCGCTGAAAAACCGGATGATCGTGTTGCTGGGTTCCGCGCTGCTGCTGCTGTGGGGGATGGTCGAGATGGTGAAGATGCCGGTCGATGTGTTTCCTGATTTGACTGCACCGGCAGTGACGATCGTGACCGAGGCGTCAGGGATGGCACCGACCGAAGTCGAAAAGCTGATTACTTTTCCGATCGAGTCATTGCTGAATGGCGCATCCGGGGTTCGGCGTGTACGTTCATCGACTGGCGTTGGTCTATCGGTCGTAACGGTCGAGTTCGACTGGGGGACCGATATTTACCGTGCCAGGCAGATCGTGTCCGAAAAACTGCAGTCGGTCAAGGGCAGCCTGCCCGAGGAAGCGGCATCACCAGTACTTGCACCGATCACTTCGATCATGGGCGAGATCATGTTTATCGCCCTGGAGTCCGACCGTCACAGCGCAATCGAACTGAAAACAGTCGCAGAATGGGTCATACGGCGGCGCCTGCTGGCGGTCCAGGGAGTCGCCCAGGTCATCACGAACGGCGGGGATACCAAGCAGTTCCAGATTGTCGTGCAGCCGTCAAGACTGGTCGCGCACAAGCTCACACTGGAGCAGGTAATACAAGCGATGCGCCGGACCAATCTGAATACCTCGGCTGGTTTCTACCAACAAGGAGGGCAGGAATACCTGATCGTCGGCGTCGGCCGGATCAATACTGTCGATGACATCGCCAATACCGTCGTAGTGCGGCGTAACACGCAACCGGTATATATCAAGGACATAGCCCAGGTAAAAATCGGTGTGGCGCCGAAGCGTGGGACCGCGTCACATAATGCCCGCAGTGCCGTGGTGCTTGGTATTCAGAAACAGCCAGGTGCCAACACGCTTGCGCTGACGCAGAAAATCGACCGGGTCTTGGATGCGATGCAGGCTGATCTGCCTGCCGGGATGCAGATCAAAAAGAAGCTGTTCAGGCAGGCGGATTTTATTTCAGTATCGATCGACAATTTATTGCATGCGCTGCGTGACGGCGCCGTGCTCGTGGTGTTGATCGTATTCGTGTTTTTGATCAGCGGCAGGGCGACTGCGATCACTCTGGTTGCGGTACCCTTGTCGCTGGTAGTGGCTGTTCTGCTGCTCGATGCGCTGGGTGCGACGATCAATACCATGACCCTGGGCGGGATGGCAATCGCGTTGGGTGCGCTGGTCGACGATGCGATTATCGTCGTGGAGAATGTCGTCAGGCGCCTGCGGGAAAATCATGGACTGGGCGCCGACGGCAGACGCCCGCCACTCAAGGTCGTTTACCAGGCTACGCTGGAGATACAGGGTTCGATCGTGTTTGCCACACTGATTATCATGCTGGTATTCCTGCCGGTCTTCTTTCTGTCCGGTGTCGAGAGCCGCTTGATGCAGCCTTTGGCCTTGGCTTATGTGATTGCGCTTGCCGCCTCCTTGCTCGTCGCTGTGACAGTGACTCCCGCGCTGTGTTCGCTGTTCCTGGTGGAGGATCCGAAAGGACTCGATCGTGATGACCCGGTTTATATCGCCTGGATCAAGCAGCGTTACGCGTCGGTTCTGGAGCTGACGCTCAGGCATTGGAAAAGTGTGTCGTTGTGTTCCTTGCTTCTATTGCTTGCAGCGGCCGCTGCCTTGAGCCGTTCGGGCCGCGCCTTCCTGCCGGATTTCAACGAGGGCAGTCTGACTGTCTCGGCAGTGACTTTACCGGGAACGTCGCTTGAGCAGTCGGACAGGCTGGGGCGTATGGTGGAGCAGGTCATGCTCCGGCATCCTGAAGTCGTGGCCACGGCGCGGCGGACCGGCCGGGCCGAACGTGATCCGCACGCCCAGGGTATCCACGCTTCGGAGATCGAGGTCAGCCTGCAGATGAAAACGCGCAGCAAAGAAGAGTTTCTGCGCGCGCTGAGGCGTGATCTGCGCCTGTTCAAGGGGATGAATATCGTGATCGGACAGCCGATCTCACACCGGATCGACCACATGCTGTCGGGCACCCGTGCCAATATCGCAATCAAGCTGTTTGGCACGGAACTGAAAGTGATGAGCAAGCTGGCCAGGCAGATCGGTGGCGTGGTCCGGCGGGTGCCTGGTGCGGTGGATGTCGCCGTCGAACAGCAGACCGATATCTCGTTTCTTAAAATCCGCTTTCGAAACAAGGCGATTGCACGCTATGGCTTGACGGTACAAGAGGTGGCCAATGCGGTAAAGGTGGCGTTTACCGGGCAGAAAGTATCCAAGGTTTTTGCGGCCGACGCAACCTTCGATATAGTCGTCAAGTACGATCCGCGTGTGCTGCGTTCGATTCAGGCGATCGAGGATACGTTGGTCACTACCCGTTCTGGAGCGCAATTGCCGCTGAAGGCACTGGCAAAGATTGGCACGGAGCTGGGCCCGAACACCATCAGCCGCGAGAATGTGCAGCGTAAGATCGTGGTGATGGTCAATGTCGCTGACCGTGACCTCGTCAGTGTGGTCGATGATATCAAGACTGCGATCA
>JALUUZ010000517.1 GCA_027021095.1 Gammaproteobacteria bacterium | reverse complement strand
ACGCACCTTGGCTTCGCCGAGTTTTTTGCGGTGCGCGGGCATGGTGCTTTTACGGCCGTGGGCGATACTGGTGTAGATGTCCTTGCGGCTGCCGCCGTGCAGCCAGATGTTGTCGGTCAGGTTCGGTGCGCCGAGCGCCTGCATCCCCTTGCCCTGTGGACCGTGACAGCCGACGCAGTTGGCCATGTACAGGTTTTTCCCTGCCGCCGCCTTGGCCTGGTCGTGCTTTCTGCCACTCAGGCTGAGCACATACTCGGTCAGCTGATC
Organism: Gammaproteobacteria bacterium; assembly: GCA_027021095.1. Lineage (GTDB taxonomy): Bacteria > Pseudomonadota > Gammaproteobacteria > SZUA-21 > SZUA-21 > SZUA-21. The sequence continues at coordinate 6,744 of JALUUZ010000517.1, read as the reverse complement.
GACCCCCTGGGCCTTGAGCTTGGGCAGCCAGGCCTGCATCAGCACTGAAAAGCGCCCGTCGAGAATGGTTTTTTCGATCGCCTGCGGCGTGTCGCCGAACAGCCAGTCTTTGTCGCGCAGGTTCGGGTAGCCCTTGGCCCCTTCAGCGCGGGCGCCATGGCAGGTGGCGCAGTTGTTACCGAACAGCCGTGCGCCGGTGCGCATCAGGCGTGTGTTCTTCGCCAGTTCGGTAACCGGTATCTTGCCGTATTTCTGGTAGAACGCCGAGAGCTTTTCCTCTTGTTCGAGTTGTTGCTGCTGCAATACCTTTTTCGAGCTCCAGCCAAGTGCGCCATCGGTAATGCCCAGTCCTGGATACAGCATGAGATAGACGACCGCAAAGGCGATCGTCAGCAGAAAGAGCACCAGCCACCAGCCGGGCAGGGGGTTGTTGTATTCTTCCAGCCCGTCCCATTCATGCCCCATGGTTTCCGGTTTCCCCGGGGTGACGTCACTGCGTTTTGACATCCAGACGATCAGCGCGATCAGCCCGACCAGCCCAAGGACCGTTGGCACGAAGATAAACCATTCCCAGAATTCACTTGTAAACTTACTCATTGTTTCGCTCCAGTTCAGAATGGGGTGCGGCAGCGTTGTTTTCCTCGTCATCGAACGGCAGCATCGAGGCCTCGTGAAAACGGTTTTTCGGGCTGCTGCTCCATGCCCAGAATACGATACCGATAAAGATCACGACCAGGAGCAGGGTCCAGACGATGTGTACAGTCGATAACATGATGCCTACCTCCTGGATTTCAGGGCGGTGCCAAGGACCTGCAGGTAAGCGATCACTGCATCCATTTCGGTTTTGCCCTTCAGTTTCGCCGGGGCCTCGGCGATCTGCTTGTCGGTATAAGGATGCTTAGCGCGGTCTCTGAGCACCTGCATTTTTCTGCGGATCAGCTTGCCGTCCAGCTTGTTTTTCTCAAGCCAGGGATACGCCGGCATGATCGATTCCGGCACCACGTCACGCGGGTTGCGCAGATGCGCACGGTGCCAGTCGTCCGGGTACTTGCCGCCGACCCGGTGCAGGTCCGGTCCGGTCCGTTTCGAGCCCCACAGGTGCGGACGGTCGTAGACGAACTCGCCGGCCACCGAGGCGTGGCCGTAACGTTCCGTGCTGGCGCGCAGTGAACGGATCATCTGCGTGTGGCAGAAATTACAGCCTTCACGGATATAGATATCACGTCCCGTCAATTGCAATGCGGTATAGGGTTTGAGTCCCTTGACCGGCTCGATGACGTCTTTCTGAAAGCTCAGTGGCACGATCTGTACCAGGCCGCCGACAGCGATGACGAGAATGACCAGTATCACCATCAGGCCGACATTTTTTTCTATGATTTCATGACCAGGCATAGTAGTGACTCCTTAACTGGCAGTGGCGTTGGCGATGCGTGCGTCGGCGGTGCCCTCGGGTGCCTTGGCGCCGCGCAGCGTTTTGAAGATGTTGTAGCACATGACCAGCATGCCGGCCAGGAAGGCGAGTCCACCGAGCAGACGCACGATATAGAACGGCCAGCTGGCCTTGGTGGTGTCCGAGAAGTTGCTGTAGGTCAGCAGGCCGTCGGCGCTGGACGCTCCCCACATCAGGCCCTGCATGATACCGGCGACCCACATCGCCGAGATATAGAGTACGATCCCGATGGTACTGATCCAGAAATGGAGTTCGACCAGTTTCATGCTGTAGAGCGGACGGTTGAACAGCTTCGGGATCAGGAAATACATGGCCCCGATCGAGATCAGTGCAACCCAGCCCAGGGCACCGGCATGGACGTGGGCGATGGTCCAGTCGGTATAGTGTGACAGTGCGTTGACGGTCTTGATCGCCATCATCGGCCCTTCGAAGGTCGACATGCCGTAGAACGACACGGAGACGATCAGGAAACGCAGGATCGGATCAGAGCGCAGTTTTTCCCAGGCGCCCGACAGGGTCATGATGCCGTTGATCATGCCGCCCCAGCTTGGTGCCAGCAGGATCAGCGAAAACACCATGCCCAGCGACTGCACCCAGTCCGGCAGCGCGGTGTAGTGCAGATGGTGCGGCCCGGCCCAGATATAGGTAAAGATCAGCGCCCAGAAGTGGACCACCGACAGGCGGTAGGAATACACCGGGCGTTCTGCCTGCTTTGGAACGAAGTAATACATGATCCCAAGAAAGCCGGCGGTCAGGAAGAAGCCGACCGCATTGTGGCCGTACCACCACTGGACCATCGCGTCCTGGACCCCGGCGTAGACGGAGTAGGATTTCCACAGCGAGACCGGGTAGGCCGCGCTGTTGACGACATGCAGGACCGCAACGGTAATGATAAAGGCACCGAAGAACCAGTTGGCGACATAGATATGCGGCGTCTTGCGCCTGGCGATGGTACCAAAGAACAGTACCGCGTAGGCAACCCAGACGATGGTGATCAGGATATCGATCGGCCATTCGAGTTCGGCATATTCCTTGGAGCTGGTGATGCCAAGCGGCAGCGTGATGACTGCAGAGAGGATGACCAGTTGCCAGCCCCAGAAGACGAAGGCCGCGAGCCGGTCGCTGATCAAGCGCACCTGGCAGGTGCGCTGCACCACGTAGAGTGAGGTCGCAAACAGCGCGCTGCCGCCAAATGCAAAAATCACCGCATTGGTATGCAATGGGCGCAACCGGCCAAAGGTCAGCCAGGGTATCTCGAAGTTCAATGCCGGCCAGGCCATCTGCGCGGCGATGATCACGCCGACCAGCATACCGACCGTACCCCAGACGACAGTCATGATCGCAAACTGGCGTACGACTCTGTAGTTATAAGTTTCCTTTGCAGCCATAATTTCCCCGCAAGTTGAAAGATGAGCTTTGGTTGTTTACTTGTCGATATATTCAGGTGTCAATCCGAGCAGGTCCGTTCCCCAGAGAATCGCGGTGGCGGCCATGACCGCGATCAGTACGATCAGGCCGACCCCGAGCACGGCGCTGGAGAACAGGAAGCCTTTTTCCTTTGGGATGTCCATCATGATCGGTACACCGGTATAGAGCAGGTAGACCGAGTAGGCCAGTGCCGGCAGGCCGATGACCAGGTAGAGCCACAGGATCTGAAACAGGCCCATGATACCGACCAGCAACAAAGGGGTTGCAGTATAGGCAGCGAGGCCGACACTCAATGGCAGCCCCGCGTCGGCGTCATAGGTCTTCGACATCCAGCGGATCAGTGCGCCGACCGAAAAGATGCCGACCAGGATGGTGATATAATAAAGTATCGAAATTTTGAGCGCGAAGCTGGTTGGAAAACCTGTGGTGGGTGAATCGCCGAGCTGCCAGCCGAACGTGGTTGAGCCGATAAACAGTGAAACCGGAGGAATGGCAGCGAGCAGCAGGATGTGCGAGCAATAGCACTTTCCTACTGAGCAGTTTTCTTTACGAATATTCTTCCACTCTTTTTCGGGGTTGGTAAACAACCCCCAGACATGTCCTAGTAGCATGAATGTAATCCCCAATTATTATTCAGGTTGAGTAACTGGTTGATTCTGACAGGTAAAACATGATGCTTCCATAAAGTCGTGTTCGCTTGGCCAAATTTTGACATAATGCCCGTTAGTGCTATTTGACGTGTGTCAATTTTATTAGAAAATTCTAATTTAGAATAGTAAATAATGAATAATTTATTCGTCGGCAGTCCTGAAACCGCCAGCAGTTCGCTGCAAAGCAGTTGTTTTCACTGTGGTTTACCTGTTCCCGCCGGTTTCAGGCGCGAGGTCGAGATCGACGGCAGGCCGCGGCTGATGTGTTGTCACGGCTGTGCCGCGGTGGCGGAAAGTATCGTTAATGCCGGGCTCAATAATTTCTATAAATTCCGCACCAGTATGCCGGCGACCGCGAACGCGCGTACCGAGGCCGCGCTGGAAGCACTGAAATACTATGACGAGGAATCCGTGCAGCGCCGGCTGGTCAGCCACCCGGACCAGCAGGTACGCGAGGTGTCGTTGATCCTCGAAGGGATTACCTGTGCCGCCTGTGTGTGGCTCAACGAAAAGCATCTCCAGGGCCTGCCGGGAGTCTTGCAGGTCAAGGTCAACTATGCCAGCCAGCGTATGTGGGTACGCTGGGACAGCACACAGATCAGGTTGAGTGAAATACTGCAGGCCATCGAGGCGATCGGTTACAAGGCCTATCCCTACGATCCCGCAACCCGGTTGGCGCGCTATGAAAAGACGCGCAAGGCCTTGCTGCAGAAGCTGGGCATCGCCTATGCGCTGGGGATGCAGGTGATGATCCTGGCAGTGGCGATGTATGTCGGCGCCTGGGCCGGGATGGAAGCCGGTTACCAGCAAACGTTTCGCTGGCTGGCGTTGCTGCTGACCACGCCGGTGCTGTTGTATTCGGGAAGGACCTTCTTCGTTGCGGCGTGGCGGGATATCCGCCACCGGCGTATCGGCATGGATATTCCTGTCAGTCTGGGTCTGGGTCTGGCGTTCGGGGTTTCGGTGTATGCGACACTGTCCGGTACCGGCGAGGTGTATTTCGAGTCGGTCGTGATGTTTATCGCGCTGCTGCTGACGGCCAGGTACTTCGAGTACATGGCCAGGCACCGGGCACTCGAATCGATCGAACGCCTGAGTCATTCACAGCCTTTGCTCGCGACCCGGTTGCGTGACGCAGACGACGACAGTGGTGAACGGATACCGGCCGCGCAGCTTGCCGCCGGCGACCTGGTGCTGATCAGGCCCGGGGAAACCGTGCCTGCCGATGGCGAGGTGGTCGCAGGCAGCTCGTCTGTCAACGAGGCGATCGTGACCGGTGAGTCGGCGCCGGCTGCCAAGCGGCCCGGTATGCCGCTGATCGGTGGTACGGTCAACAATGAAAATCCGTTATGGATGCGCGTGACCCGCGCCGGTGAGCAGACCTTGTTTTCCAGCATCACCCGGATGATGCTGCAGGCACAGCAGGACAAGCCGGTGACCAGCCAGGTGGCCGAACGGGTCGCGCCCTGGTTTATTGCTTTCGTGCTGGTGCTGGCTGTCGGCGTTTCGGTGTTCTGGTCGGTGCAGGGGAACCCGCAATGGTTGTTGATTACCGCCGCCACGTTGATGATTACCTGTCCCTGTGCCCTGTCACTGGCGACACCGGCCGCCTTGACGGCCGGCATGGCGCAGATGATGAAAGCCGGTATCCTGGCCAGGCACAGTGTGCAGATTGCGAAACTGGCCAAAGTGACCAGGGTGGTGTTCGACAAAACCGGCACGCTGACCGACGAACGCTTCAGGCTGGTTGAGACCAGGCTCTTTGCCGGGCTGGATCAGCGTCAGTGCCTGCAACTGGCCGCAAGCCTGGAGCAGTTCTCTTCGCATCCGATTGCGCAGGCATTGGTGCGGGAGAACCGGCTTGCCTTGTCCAAGGTCGAGCAGGTTTCCACCGTGGCTGGAACCTGCATCCAGGGTGAACTCGACGGCAAAAAAATCATGCTTGGCGCTGCGTCGATACTGACGCCGGCGCAACGCGCCCGCGTCGAAGCGTCGGCAGACGGCACTACGCATACCCAGGCCTGCCTGGTCTATGATGGTTGCCTGCTGGCGGTGTTCTACTTCGCCGATACGCTTCGTGCCGGTGCCCGGCAGCTGGTACGCTGGATGCAGGCGCGCGGCCTGACAGTGGATATATTGAGTGGCGACAATCAACGGGCCACCGGGGCGCTGGCGCGGCGGCTTGGCGTCGATCACTACCGTGCGGCGGTGTTGCCGGAACAAAAGCTCGAATACATTCGTGCGTTGCAGCAGCAAGGCGAATGCGTGATGATGGTGGGTGACGGGGTCAACGATGCACCGGTACTGGCCGGGGCGGATGTGTCGGTGACGCTGCAGTCAGGTACCGGCCTGGCGATTTCCAGTGCCGACTACGTGGTGCTGTCGGCGAATCTTGCGAGGCTGATGGACTTATTCCGGGTCGCGGCAAAAACCATGCAGGTGGTCAGGCAGAATATCAGCTGGGCGGTCGCCTACAACGCGCTGGCGCTGCCGGTCGCCGCGATCGGCTGGGCACCGCCGTGGGTGGCGGCCACGGGCATGGCAGCGAGTTCTTTACTGGTAACGCTGAACGCGCTGCGTCTGCGCCTGCTGCGGCCGGCAGTGGGGAGCCGGTAGTATGGAGGCAATCGCGCTGCTGATTCCGATTGCGCTGGTGTTGATCGTGTTGGTGATCGCAGTGTTTCTGTGGGCCGTGCGCAGCGGTCAGTACGAGGACATGGAGGGGCCGGCGCACCAGATCCTGATGGACGATGACGAAAGGCAGGATTAGCCCGGGTGTAAAAGCCTCATCGTGTGATGCGATGCGATTCAAAACACCTGGAGATCGCTTGGAGCCTGAACCCCGCGGTCCGGAAGTTTTTTCTGCAACATTGCCTCGTCCAGAGGCGGCGCAGAAAAAAGCTTGCGGACCGCGGGATCGTTCAGGCGGAGGTTGGCATTGTCAAGACCGGTCAAAGCAAATCACACGGGAAATGAAGCGTACAACGCACTCCGCAACGGCTGGAAATCGGCGCAGCTTAGGCTAGGCTATGCGGTATGGAAAACTCCGGATCAGATTCAACGTCAGACGCGGCGGCAGATTCAGCCGGCCAGGCGCTTGGTGAATCGATCTTCCTGCATCAGCGTCTGCCGTTGATGTGGCAGGGTCTCAACGAAAAGGAAATAGAAGGCCTGGTCCGGCGATACAATACCGACAACGAGAATATCCTTGCACGC
>JALUUZ010000516.1 GCA_027021095.1 Gammaproteobacteria bacterium | reverse complement strand
GCACGCGCTGAAAACTGCCGTATGCTCTCTCAACGCGGTGGTAGTCCTTGTCCTTGGTTTCCTGCTCATGTTTCTTCTCGCCTTTGACTACCAGGCAGTCGTCTTCCAGTGTCAGTTCGATGTCTTTTTCCTCGACACCCGGCACTTCGACCGAAATGGTATATTCCTTGTCAGACTCGGCGATATCCAGGCTGGGCCTGATCAGGACTCCACCCACGCCACGGCCTTCTGACCACAGCGGAGAACCACCAAAGAAACTGTCGAACATCCTGTCGAGCTCGCTGTGCAACCGGCTGACAGGATATGCCCTGGTTTCCTCTTCCTTGCGAAACCAGTTCCACGGAGAAAGTTTTTTCATGTTCATGACGACACCTCCTCTCATTAATAAATCAACCTACTGCATGACAACCTTTGCTGTTTATTTAATAGGGACTAACGGCGGAATTTCAAGGGGCCAGGGGGGTGCACGACACACCCTACTGGTGTAAAGCACCTGGAGATCGCTTGCAGGGGGGTGGTGCGCACAGCACACCCTACTTTGGAGTGTGATATTTATCTACCGTAAATCCTTTGGTGCACTGCGTGCACCGTCACAGAAGAAGTAGGGTGCCTTCTACGCACCAACGCCACGGCAAAGCGAATCGCATCATGTGGTCATCCTTCTACACACAATTCTTCCATACCTCGTCAGAGGCGGCGCAGAAAAAAGCTTGCGGACCGCGGGGGCATTCAGGCGGGGGTTGTTATTGTCACGGCCGGCCAAAGTAAATCACACGGGAAGTGGTGCGTAAACGCACCCTACCAGGTGTAAAGCACTCGGGGATCGCTTGGAGCCTGAATCCCGCGGTCCGGAAGTTTTTTCTGCAACATTGCCTCGCTCAGAGGCGGCGCAGAAAAAAGCTTGCGGACCGCGGGAGCATTCAGGCGGGGGTTGTTATCGTCACGACCGGTCAAAGCAAATCACACGGGAAGTGGTGCGTAAACGCACCCTACCAAGTGTAAAGCACCCGGAGACTGCTTGGAGCCTGAACCCGCGGGCCGGAAGTTTTTTCTGCAACATTGCCTCGCTCAGAGGCGGCGCAGAAAAAAGCTTGCGGGCCGCGGGAGCATTCAGGCGGGGGTTGCTAGAATCACGACCCGTCAAAGCAAATCACACGGGGAGTGGTGCGTACGACGCACCCCTACCGGTATAAAGCACCTGGAGACTGCTTGGAGCCTGAACCTGCTCAAGCGGCTTTTCTGACCACCCTCTTCTTCTTTTTCGGTTTTTCCAATGCCTTGTCAGCACTCTTGATGACTTTCATGTAGGCCGTAACCCGTTTCAGATGAGCGCGCAGGTTGGCCAGCTCCTCGGAGGCCGCTTGCTTGGATACCTTCAATTTTGCATAGTCCTTCTTGGCCGCATTGAGCTCCTTTTCTGTCTCGCGCAGCTGCTTTCTGAGGTCCGCCGCCGGTGCCTTCTTGTTTTTTTCAGCCAGTGATTTTTTACGCTTCGACAGCACCACCTTTCTCTTGCTCAGGCGCTTCATCTGCAACATCAACTTTTTGACTTCAGCAGCACGCACAGTGACTGCCCGCTCTGCATCCTTGCAGACTTTCGCCAGTGTTTCCAACGAAGAAACAATCGATTTTTCAACCACCGCACTCTTTGCAACCGGACTTTTTTTTGCTTTAGCCATCTTGTTTCTCCTGTTCATTCGGGTATGTAGGTTCAGCAATTGCTTGAAAATTGCTGAAAGCATAGACCAGATTCCTTTTATTTGCCACTTTACAACCACTTGCGTGGACACTCCGGGCGAGAAAGCAGCCGCATACGCCATATCCGGCAGCCGGCCCGACCGGCCGCCACACACGGGAATCAGGCCCGCCCTGTCGCGGGGCCATATGAAATTTATCGAAATAACAATAAATTACTCTGTTATCTGCGTTTTGGCGATGCTGTCAACCAACACCAGTCATCATGCGTTAACCGGGTATGTCAACAATAAACCATGCAGGAGTTTCTAATGACAAAACTGTTTTCACTGATCTTACTGACCTTTTCTTTTGCAACGGGTTCTTCTGTCTACGCCGAATCCGATACCGGCACTGAGCCTGGGCAGGATCCGGCACAGCAGGAAGAACGCGTCGACCGCCTCAAACAGCATGCCAGGCATCACCTGAAACAGGCGAAACGGCACCGCAAACACCATCTGCAACAGGCCAGGAAACACGCACAACGGCATCTCCAACAGGCCAGGGAACATCTGCAGACCCACCGCGAAAACGGCGATGAAATCACCCCCGAACACCTGCAGGAGCACAAGGACCAGGCCAAGGCGCATAGGAGAAAACACCGCGAGCAGGCACAAAATCACCGCGAGTACCACCGCGACCAGATCGAAGATCACCGCGAGCGGCATCGTGAAGACATGGAAGACCGCCGTGAAGTGCTCGCCGAAATACGCGACCGGATCCGTGAGCGTATCAGCGAAATACGCGACAACCGCAGGAACTAGCCCGCATTTCTCACCACCGTTCGTCGCGAGACGGTGCAAGGGTGTGGCCTGGGTGGCTTTCGTGACTGAGGAGCGCGCAGGCAAGTAGGGTGCGTTGTACGCACCACCACCACGATAGAACGCATCGCATCACCCGAAGATGCTTTGCTGGCTCGCCGACCGAGCGAAAGCCAGCCAGGGCGCGCCATGGCGCCGTCGCAGTAGAAGGGTGGTGAGAAAGGCGGGCTAGTGAAACTGGTGCGTACGACGCACCCTACCGGTGTGAAGCACCTGGATCTCGCTTGGAGCCTGAACCCGCGGGCCGGAAGTTTTTTCTGCAACATTGCCTCGGCGCAGAAAAAATCTTGCGGACCGCGGGATCATTCAGGCGGGGGTTGTCGGAATCACAACCTGTCAAAGTAAATCATATGGGAAACGGTGCGTACAACGCAAAAATTCAAAGCAACTCCCGGACATAGGCCAACAGGCTGCGCGTGTCCAAGGGCTTCAACATAAACTCACGTATTCCTGCCTTTTTTGCTGTGTTCTCGTCCACCTGTTCACTGTAGCCGGTACACAGAATCACTGGCATGTCCTCGCGGATTTCAAGCACCTTCTCCGCCAGTTCATAGCCAGACAACCTCGGCATCGCCTGGTCGGTAATAATCAAGTCGAAGCGTTCGGGACACTGTTTGAACAATTCCAGCGCATCCTCCCCATCCGCAACCGTTTCCGTCTTATAGCCCTGCATTTCCAGCAACTCACTGATGAAACGTGCAACCGCCTGCTCGTCGTCGACGACCAGGATCCTGGCCGGCTGCCGGCAGGTGCTTTCCTTCCGGTCCTGGCTAGATTCTGTATGAACCGGTGCAGACCGCTTTTCCGCGAACATTAAAATATCCAGCACGAGTAAACCATCCATACTGTCAAGCATCATCATTCTACATTTCCGTGCCAGGTCCGCCTGGCAACCCGTTTATTCCAGTGGTACACAGCTGCCACGATACCCGAATCAGGCAAGCAGCCGAAGCGTCACGCTGTGATCAACGTATACTATAATCAACGTATACTATAATATAGAATTGTAGATTATATCAGGCCAATCGGGATAAACAGGCGGGGTACTTTGACAGATCAACATTCGTTATCGTGTTTATAAAAGTCTGTTATTCTAACCCAGAGCCCGCAGCTGCTCGGCCAAAGGTGTGAGTAACTCCTGATAGCGACGCTCGATCTCGGCCACCAGCCGCTCGGCCTGCAGGCTTATCTCTTGCTGTTCCGCGTGCTCCAGCCGGTGACAGGCAGCTGCCAGTTTCCTGGCACCAAGGCTGCCGCTGCTGCCTTTCAGTGCATGGGCCTCGTCTTTGAGGCGCTGTGTTTCGCGGCGTTCGAGATAGCCGCGCATGTTGGCGATACGTTGCCTGGACTGCTCGATAAACAGCTTGATCAATGCCTCGAGCCTGCTACCCATGGCCTGGCGAAGAAAGCCGATCGTGTCGGTATCCAGTGCACTTTCTGCCGGTTCTTCGTACTCCGGTTCACCTGCCGCGTCCGGTTCGGCGTTTCGCAGCCAGTGGCTGACCTTGGCCTGTAACGCGCTGAGTTCGAACGGCTTGGTCAGGTAGTCGTCCATACCGGCATCGAAACAGCGTTGAATGTCTTCCGGCATCACATCGGCGGTCAGCGCAATGATCGGCACACGCGCCTGACCCTGCTCGCGCTCACGGATCCTGGCAGTCGTTTCATAACCGTTCATCTCCGGCATATGGATATCCATCAGCACAAGGTCGAACGAGTGCCGCTGCATCAATACCAGCGCCTCGACGCCATTGGCGGCAGCCTCGACCTCCACTCCCATCAGCTTCAGCATTCCCTTTGCGACCATCTGGTTGACCTCGTTGTCCTCGACCAGCAGAAACCGGTGCCCGCCCAAGGCGGCCGGAGCGGGATCCGAACCGGAAACTGCAGGCGTCTGTTCCCCCTTGGCCGGATTCAGCAACACGGTAAACCAGAAACTGCTGCCCAACCCGGGCGTAGACTTGACGCCGATCTGACCATGCATCAGCTCCACCAGCCCCTTGCACAAGGTCAGCCCGAGGCCGGTGCCGCCGTAACGGCGGGTCACCGAAGTGTCCGCCTGCTCGAACGACTCGAAAATCCGTGCCAACGCCTGCTGTGGAATCCCGACCCCGGTGTCACTGACCTCGAAGCGCAGGTACTGTCCGGGCCTTGGATCCTCCTTGAGACGCGAAATATGAATGCTGACCTCGCCGTCAGTAGTGAATTTCAATGCATTGCCCACCAGGTTGACCAGCACCTGCCACAACCGGGTACGGTCGCCGCTGACCCAATGGCTGATTTCACTATCCCAGGTACAACGCAGGCTGATGCCTTTTTCTTTCGCCTTCGCCTCGAACAGGTTCACCAGGTCTGCCAGGACCTGGTCAAGATCAAAGTCCTTGCTCTCCAGTTGCAGCCTGCCGGCCTCGACCTTGGAAAGATCCAGGACATCATTCAGCAGCGCGAGCAGGTAGTTGCCGGAGCGGTAGGCGGTCTCGACATACTGCGCCTGGGTGGCGTCCAGTTCAGTATGACGCAACAGTTCGAGCGTCCCAAGCACCCCATTCATCGGCGTACGTATTTCATGGCTCATATTGGCCAGGAATTCCGATTTGACCTTGCTGCTTTCCTCCGCCTTGCGCTTGGCGACCTCCAACTCGCGGGTACGGCTCTTGACCAGCTCCTCGAGATGCCGGTTGTGTTTCTGGATCTGCTTGTTCAACTCGGCGTTGTCCAGCGTATGCACCAGCAGCGACAGCACGACACGCAGCAGGTTCAACGCAATCCCTTCCGGCTGGCGGTCTTTGCCCAGGCTGCCGACGAACATGCCGTGCACCCGTCGCCTGGTCGCCAGCGAATGCAACACCTGGGTATGCTGCGACACCGGGCCGCTGAACACCACCGGATAGTTGTTTTTCAACGCCCAGGCGAACGTCCCCTGCTCGATATGCTTGTCGACATCGGCCTCGATTTCATCGCGCTTGGACTGCGGGTGACAATAGACCATCTGAAAATCGAACTGGTCCGGCAGCAGGAAAAACGCGAAGGCCTCGAAATCCATCAAGCGCCTGATATGCTCGGCGGCGAATTCAAGCACCGGGCGATAACCGGACGTATGATCGTGCACTGCCAGCTCGCTGCTGAGTGACACGATTTCCTCGACGCCTTCGGCAAGCTGGGCATACACCGCCGCATATTCAGCCGCCTGCGCCTTCATGCCACCTCGCCCATGATAAACGTGACCGCCTCGGTACTCTGTACACCGAGTTGATCGAGCAGGTTCGGCACCGCGTCCTCCTGTATGTCGACCAAACTCCAGGCAGCCTGGTCCAGCGCCGGGACAAAGCATTCACCACTGGTACCGAGCTGCATCACGTGGCAGATGATATCCGCCAGGTGCACGATGCTCGCCTCCACCTTGTAGCGCCGTGCAGTCTTTGGCGCGTGGTGGCAGGCGACCGCCTCGACCAGGCTGTCCGGCAGTTTCCAGTGCTTCAACAGCAACGCACCGAGCATGGCATGATGAAATCCCAGCGCCGCATGCTCAGTCTTGTACAGCAGCTCGCCTTCCTCGCGCGCACGCAGCAGGATGGACTGTGCCTGTTCCGGCAACTCCATGTAGAGTATCAACCTGCCGATATCATGCAGCAGGCCGGCGATAAAGAAACGCTCGACATTCTGTTCACGCCGCAACACCGCCACGATCCGCGACGCAATGCCACAGGCGATGCTGTGGCGCCAGAACGATTCCATGTTGACGATATCCTGCGGCAGCTTGTTGAACAGGTTGATAAACGAACACGCCAGTACGATATCGTGCAGCTGCTGCTGCCCCATGATCGTAACCGCCCGCGAAATCGTATCGATGCGTGACGGAAAACTGTAGAGCGCGCTGTTGACGAGGCGCAGCACCCGTGAAGCCAGCGCCGCATCCTCGGACAGAATCACTTCGAGATCCTTGTTCGAGGTCTTCGGGTTTTTCAGCGCCTCACTGAGCTTGACATAGACCATCGGCAGCGCCGCGACCTTGACGATACCGCTGACGATCTTGTGCGGATCAGGCTTCACCTGTTTTCACCCTGGCTGCGCTTGACGGCCTCGCGCCTGACCGCCTCGTTGAACAGCTCCCGCATAAAGCTGTTGTCCATCGACACAAACCGGAAACGCCCCAGCGCCTCCTGCCTGACCTGCTCCAGCAGTTCAGGATCGACCGCCTGCTCGGCTGTCTCCTCGACATTCTCACCGACGATCTGTACACTGATGATTCCCCAGGCCTGTAATGCCCGAATATGTTTTTCCTCGAGTTCGCAGTCTGCGCCAAGCAGAAAACGTCCATTCGTGTCATGCACATCCTCTGCAAGCCGCATCCCCGGTTCCAGTTCCTTGACTTTTATGCGCGCCACTGCAGCTCTCCCGATTCTGTATAGACCGGAAACAGCAACCGGACCAAGGTGCCTTTTTCCGGCTCGCTTTCCACCAGGACGTGCCCGTGGTT
>JALUUZ010000515.1 GCA_027021095.1 Gammaproteobacteria bacterium | reverse complement strand
CGGTCGTGGCCGCGGCCAGGAAGCGCCGCCGCCTGGTACGTCGAAAAAAAGACCCGCAGCACCGTGGTTTCTATCGCCAGGTCGAGTTTATCGGAGCGGGACATGAATACCGCGGTCACGAGGCAAGGTTGTCGAAACGTATCCACAGCTGGCTGAAAAGCCGGCTTATGCCTGCAAAGTGACTGGTGAACAGGGAGTAAGGATTGAAATGTTGCCCGGCAGCACGTAATCTACCAGCCTGTTCATTGCCTGGGGATCGAAATGACTGAATTGACCAACGCGCTGGCCTTTGCACTGCATCTGCTGTCCGCCATTGTCTGGATCGGCGGGATGTTTTTCGCCTACATGGCGCTGCGGCCGGCAGCGGTCGTGACTCTGGAACCACCCCAGCGCCTGCGGCTATGGGCACGTACCTTGGCCGGCTTTTTTCCGTGGGTGTTTATCGCGATCATCCTGTTGCTCAGTTCCGGGTTGTGGATGCTGCATGCACAGAAACTCGCGTTGACTGCTTATCTGCATACGATGATCGGCCTGGGCGTGGTGATGATGCTGATCTTTGGCCACGTGTATTTCGCCGCGTTCAGGCGGCTCAGGCAGGCGGTGGCGATCGAGGACTGGGAGTCGGCCGCGGCCAAGCTGGCACAGATCAGAAAACTGGTGGCGCTCAATCTGTCGATCGGGATCCTGCTGGTGCTCGCTGTCAGTCTGCTCAAGCGCATGTCTTGGTAGAGTGTGTCGTATGCACCAACACCTTCGACACACGATTTTTCCCGCCGGCGCCATGTAAATCATTGATTAACATACAGGATTGAAAATCCGTGTCAACCAACTATGCTTGTAAGCGTTACTACTGCTGAAACCAGTGCTGTTTATGGTATCGTAGCGATAATAAGTTATCGGTTGACACAGTATGTCAGTACATTTCAACCGGAGAATAATGAGGAGTCAGATATGCGAGTCTTAGCTTATTTGCTGGTGGGCGTTGTGATGTTGTTCCTGCTGTCGGGCTGTCACCGGGCAGTGCATCATGGGGGGCATCATTATAGCGGTCATCACTTTGGACATTTCGGCCATTACCACGGCTACCATTCCTACTACCATTAAGCCCGCCTTTTGTAGTGGTAGAGTGACTTTGGCCGCCTAGCCCGCATTTCTCGCTACCGTTTGTAGCGAGACGGAGCAAGGGCGCGGCCTGGGTGGCTCTCGCGACCGAGGAGCACACCAATGTATGGACCATGACATGGTACGGAAGAATCGTGTGTAGAAGGATCGTCACGCGACGCGATTCGATTTGCCTTGGTGTGTGGTGCGTACGACGCACGAGATTGTGCAGAAACCAAACGCAAACCTAAAATTAAATGGGGTTAGCACATAACCCATCGTTTCAGCCGATACTCAAATCATGGAGCCTTTTGTGCGGGTAACTAATGTTCCCAAAATCGGACAAAAGGTGTCATGCTTGGTAGTGTCAATATTGCTAGCTCTCATTTCTCGCCACTCTTCTACTGCGACGGCGCAATGGCAGGTAACGAAAAATATCTTTCGCACATTTGAAGACGCGGTGGTCCGTGTGGTTTAGTTGGAGTTGGGTAATTTCAACACCATAGAAGATACCACCATATCTCAGGACAACGAAACACGATGCAAGAGGAATATGATGGAACAGACAGAGTCTGTCTACTATACTATTGGGCTGTTGTTTCCAATACACTGTTATGTGTCAGAAGATAGGGGATCGCTAAATGCCTAAGAGTACGGTCACATATTGGACCCCGCTGCTACCTGAAAACAAAGAGCAGTTCCACTACGCTGCCTTGGCATACAAAATGAACAAGGCTCCGGATGGCGGTTAAGCACGACATTATGTGCAACAGGACCATCGAATGACCGTACTATATACTATTAAAAGGGCGTTCCGGTTAATGGTGGTTCTGTCAATACTGACTATTGGAGGTGCTGTTTTTTACGAGCACAGATTTGTATCGAATGGCATCAAAGTAATCGGAGAAATTAAATCATTCAAGAAAAAACCATTTAGCTCTGCACAAGAAGATCCAATTGAGATGGAAATCGTCTTTTATATTGAAGGCAAGAAAATGAAATTATACAGCAGTAGAAATGTTGTCGAGCATATTCTCGGTACGTATAAAGTGGGTGACGAAATTCCTGTTGTATATAACCCAGATCAAATTCCGAGTGCTAAAATTGGAAACGCTCAGCATCTCTATCGAGTAACACTTACATTTCTGGTCATTTGGGGGATATTCTTCGTCGCATTGGCATATGCGTGGCGAAAAGCTGCACATAACAAGCCTGTCCAGCCGACACCAAAAAGCGGCGCGGCTGATGGGTAACGTTAAAGCCAAAAAAGCCAAAAAAGCAAAAAAGGCGGCGCAATGGCGCGCCCTGGCTGACTTTCACTCGGTCGGCGAGCCAGCGTGTAAAAGCCTCTTCGCGTGATATGATGCAATCTGTCGTGGTGGCGGTGCGTACAACGCACCCTACTTTGGTGCATGATATTGCTTTACCGTAAATCCTTTGGTGTGCTGCGCACACCGTCATGACGAGGAGGGTCCATCAAGTTCGGAATAAGTAGGGCTGAAGCAGAGAATATTCTTGAAGGGACGGCAGGTGGTTTCATCAAGAGGTTTGCTGACGGTTTCTGTTCCACAGGACTTCGTGGTTTTCAGTTTCGCTGCGGTTCAGTGTTCTGGCGATGACGAACAGCAGGTCTGACAGCCGATTCAGGTAGGCCAGTGCCTGTGGGTTGATCGTGTGCTGTTCTGCGGCGGTTGCCAGATGGCGTTCGGCACGGCGGCAGATGCTGCGTGCCAGGTGGGCGAAAGCACCGGCCCGGGTGCCGCCGGGCAGGATAAATTCCTGCAGGTAGGGCAGGTCGGCGTTGAGTTCGTCGAGCGATCGTTCCAGGCGCTCGATTTGCGGCTGGCCGATGAGGCCGGTACGGGTTTTGGTGCTGCCTGTCATGCTGAGTTCGCCCCCCAGGTCGAACAGGTCATGTTGTATGTCATGCAAGCACCCGCGCGCCGTTTCCGCCAGATCGCAGCTGAGGACCAGGCCGAGACTGCTGTTCAGTTCGTCAATATCACCCATCGCCTCGACCAACGGGTCGGATTTGCTGATACGCTGACCATCAGCCAGGCCCGTAGTGCCCTGGTCTCCGGTGCGCGTATAGATTTTGCTTAGCCTGTTTCCCACGTGCCACAACGCCAAGTTTCGTTAATTTGCTGGCCACTGTAGGGGTGTTGAAGTATCCTGTCAAGCAAATCAGGCCAGTGACAGGTTGGTGGTGATGACTGAGTCAATTGTAGCGCAGGGTGACGGGATCTATACGATCGATACCGGTTTTATGCGGCCGGGGCTGGTGGCCAGCCACTTGCTGCGTGCCGGCGACGAGGCGGTGTTGATCGATGTCGGGGTGGCGCGCAGTGCGCCGGTGTTGTTACAGGCCCTGCGCAACCTGGCGCTGCCGTTGGAAAACATCAAGGCGGTGATCGTCACCCATGTACACCTGGACCATGCGGGAGGCGCTGGTGTGCTGTTGTCTCATCTGCCGGAAGCCAGGTTGATCGTGCACCCGCGCGGTGCGCGGCACATGATCGATCCGGCGAGGCTGAATGCCAGTGCAACGTCAGTCTATGGAGAGCAGACCATGCACACGTTGTTCGGTGAGTTGAAGCCGGTGCCGGCGGAGCGGGTCGTCATTGCAGAAGACGGTTTTCGCTACAGTTTCAGCCAGCGGGAGCTTCAGTTTATCGATACGCCGGGCCATGCACGGCATCATCTCTGTGTCATCGACAGGACCAGCCGCTCCCTCTTTACCGGTGATGCCTTCGGCCTGTCCTATCGTTGTTTCGACAGCAACCATGGCGAGCATATCGTGCCGACCACCACGCCGACCCAGTTCGATCCGGACGCCTACCACCGGACTATAGACCGGATTCTGGCCTGCGCGCCGCGGCAGTTGTTCCTGGCACATTTCGGACGCCTGGTGGATGTCGAGCGTGCGGCAACCCGGCTGCACCGTGAGATCGACTACTACGTCGACTGCGCGCAGAAAGCCGGCGTCTTGCCGGGAGACCGGCTGCAGCAGCTGACGCAACTGCTGTTCGCCCGGCTGGTCGATTCACTGAGGGAACAGCGATGCACGCTGGGTGAGGCCGAGATCCACGACCTGATGCAAATGGATATGAACCTGAATGCGCAGGGCTTGTTACACTGGTTCGACCGGCGGTTCGACCGGCCGCAGCGAGATTCGAAAAAGGAAACCTGATGAACGCGATACAGGCCAGCCTGTTCTGGTATGACTATGAGACCACCGGCACCGATCCGCAGAAAGACCGGATCGTCCAGTTCGCCGGGCTGCGCACCGACCTGGATTTCAATCCTGTCGATGACCCGGTAAATATTTACTGCAGCTTGTCAGACGATATTCTGCCGCAGCCCGAAGCCTGCCTGGTAACCGGGATCACACCGCAGCAGGCACAGCGTCAAGGGCTGGCGGAGGCGGAGTTCAGCCGCCGGGTGCTGGCCGAAATGGCACGGCCGCATACCTGTACACTGGGCTATAACAGTATTCGCTTCGATGATGAGTTTACCCGCTACCTGCTGTACCGTAATTTGTTCGATGCCTATGCGCGTGAGTGGCAGAACGGCAACTCACGCTGGGATATCATCGACATGGTGCGTGGTGCCTATGCATTGCGGCCGGATGGCATCGAGTGGCCGACGAAACAGGATGGCACTCCCAGTTTCAAACTCGAGGACCTTGCCCGTGCCAACGGAATCGGACATACGCAGGCGCATGACGCGTTGTCAGATGTCTATGCGACGATCGGCCTGGCAAAATTGATCCAGGAGAAGCAACCCAGGTTCTATCAGTATGTCTTTACGCACCGCAGGAAAGAGGCGGTGTTTGAAATACTGTCATTGGAAAAACCGGCTGCCGTCGTGCATGTTTCTTCCAAGTATGCGGCGACACGAGGCTGCCTGGCAGTGGTTGCCGCACTGGGCATGCATCCGGTCAACAAGAATGCAGTGATCGTCTATGACTTGTCCGTCGATCCTGCGCCTTTCCTGTCGCTGTCGGTCGATGAGTTGCAGCAGCGCTTGTTCGTTCCAGCGTCCGAGCTAGGGGAGGGCATGGCGCGCCTGCCGGTCAAGCTGGTGCACGCCAACAAGTGCCCGGTGCTGGCCCCGCTCAATACGGTCGATGACAAGGCAGTGCAGCGGTTTGCGCTGGACCTGTCTCGCTGCCAGCAGCACCTGCAGCAGCTGTTGCGCCATCCCGAGTTTCGAGCACGTCTGCCACAGGCGTTTGCGTCCGGTTTTGCGGCAGACCAGCGCACAGTGGTGGATCCGGAGCAGGCCTTGTACAGCGGAGGTTTTTTTTCCAACGAGGATCGTTCCCGCATGGAGCGCCTGCATCGGCTGCCACCGCAGGAACTGGCTGCCGCCGCTGCCGGGTTTCGCGACCCGCGGCTTGGTGAGTTGTTGTTTCGTTACCGTGCGCGTAATTTCCCGCAGACCCTGACCCCGGCTGAAAGACAGGACTGGGCGGAATACCGGAGACGGCGCTTGTGTGATCCGGAAGGTGGCGGCAGCCTGACGTTGGCGGATTACCGCAAGCGCATCGATGCCTTGTTGGTGCGGCATGAAACCAGTGAAAGCGACAAAAAACTGTTGCTTGCACTGCAGGAATATGCCGACGGACTGGAGGAGTCTTTGTAGTTTTTGTCCGGCTTTTGCGGATTTCCTTGTTTTGAATGTCTGTTATAAACCCCGTAAATAAAATTCCTTTTGTTTTATACACTGTTTGAAATACAGGGTTTCTGTTTTTTAACGCGTTGATTTCCAACCCGTTCGTGTTTCGATGGATTACCAGAATATATTTGTATTTTATGTTTTGCGGCAAACTGTGTTAATTTTTGTATACGGGGATATACTTCAAAAAGAAGGATGCAGAATAAAAAAATGAAAGCTGCCGGGGAATCCGGACAGGCAGGAGTTTTGCAGGATAAACAATAATGACGCTGCAGGGATGTGCGACAGAATGATGCCCTTTGATTCATAACAAGCAATAATAAAACTCTTTGGTTAGGTGCTATGAACCGAATTCTTGTGTTGAACCCCAAAGGGGGTTCGGGTAAAACGACGATCGCGACCAACCTGGCAAGCTACTATGCCTGTCAGGGGGTAGGGACTGCGTTGTTGGACTATGATCCGCAAGGCTCCAGCGCGCGTTGGGCCAGTCAGCGGCATGAAGATCTGCCACCGGTTCATTGTGTCAATGCTTGTGCAAAGACCAACACCGCGATGACACGTTCATGGTACCTGCGCGTGCCGCCGGGTACCGAGCAGATGATCATCGATGCGCCGGCCGGGGTGACCGGAGCAAAGCTGCAGGAATTCCTGCGCAACGTGGATGCCATCCTGATCCCGGTGATGCCGTCCTCGATCGATGTGCATGCCATGGCAAAATTCATCCAGGAGCTGCTGTTGCAGGGCAAGGTCAAACAGCGTGGCATCAAGGTAGGGATCGTCGCCAACCGGGTCAAGGCCAAGACCAATGCCTACCGTGCACTGATGCAGTTTCTGTCGACCCTCAAGCTGCCGTTCATTACCAGTATCCGGGATTCGCAATATTATGTGGCAGCGGCCGATATGGGAATCGGCGTACATGAAATCAGTGGCAAGATGCTCGAGAACGATAAAGAGCAATGGCATAAGCTGTATGAGTGGTTGCAGGATTCAGAGCAAAACTACGAGTCTGACAGTGATTTTCTGCAGACCGGCCACCTGTCGTATCACCAGCACACCTGAGCATCGACAATAACGTGGCAAGGACCTACCGTAAGAAAATGTCATGCACCAAAGGGTGCGTTGTACGCACCACTTCCCGTGTGATTTGCTTTGACGGGTCGTGACAATGCCAACCCCCGCCTGAATGCTCCCGCGGTCCGCAAGCTTTTTTCTGCGCCGCCTCTGAGCGAGGCAATGTTGCAGAAAAAACTTCCGGACCG
>JALUUZ010000514.1 GCA_027021095.1 Gammaproteobacteria bacterium | reverse complement strand
GTTGAGTTGTGCCAGTGTCTTGCCGTTGATCGTAAACCTGACCGTCCCTTCAGTACCTGGCGCCGTGTGCTCGAGTACCAGTTGCTGGATTCTCGCCCCGCGCGTATCGATCGGGTCGATACGGCGCAGAATAGGGGGCAGCGTGAGCTGTCGTACGGTTTCCGCCTTGCCGACGAATTTCAATTTCATCAAGGGTATTTTTTTTTGTCTGCCGTCGGTCTGATCGGGAGCCATGATGACCTTGCCGTCTTCGATTGAAAAGCTGTGGCGGCCTCTTGCGATGTCTTTCCAATAGACGGTGATCTCGGTGCCGGGTTTGCCTTTCGGGGTGAAAAGAATGTCCGCGCGCTGGCCGGTCAGCAGTGTGAGCTGATCCAGGTTGAGCCTGGGTTTTTCGATCAGTCCGGCATCACCACCGATGCGTGTCAGTTTATGTCCCGGAATTTCCAGTGTCATAAACCTGGCATTGGCGACGTTGACCAGGCGCCAGCGTACCGGAACGCCTGAAGTGACTTCGATCGTTGGCAGTTTTTTACCATTGACCAGCAGCATATTGCCTTCGCGCCCGTTTATTTTCTTGGCCAGGATCTGGGTTGGCAGGCCGCTGTAGGCTTCCGCCACCTGGCCCTTCCGGTCCAGTAGAATATCGTCCAGTACAAATACCGATTGTTCAATCCCTTTGAGAACAGGCAGCTGTTCTTTTTCCATCACCAGCAACGGTGCGGCAAGGCCTTTTTCGACTTGCTCGAACGCGCGTATATGCGGGTGATACCAGAACAGCGATGCATCTTTCAGCGTGAATTCATAGCGGAAGCTTCCACCAGGGGGAACTGGCTTCTGGGTCAGGTTGGCCCCGTCCATCGTCGCCGGTACCCGCAGGCCGTGCCAGTGCAGTGTGGTCGGTTCCGGAAGATTGTTCTTGAAATGAACGATCAGTTTGTCTCCGACCTTGGCCTTGATCAGCGGGCCCGGGAACGCGCCATTGTAGGTATAGACTTTGGTCTTGATGCCTGGCGAGAACTCCACTTCTGTCTGCCCCGCCTCGATTTTTACTTCAACGATATCCGGGTCGGGGTTGAAATCACGTGCCAGTTGCAGCCCCTGAAGCTTGACCTTGGCATTGCTGACAGCGGGCAACAGCAGTAAACAGCCGATGATGAATAAAAGTTTTTGTCTCGAACGATGGTGCATCTGCCAATCTGTCTTTTTTATTGAAATCAGTTCAATCTCTGTGCTGTTTGCTCTACTTATTCTACAAGGCCTGTCCTGTCGTTGCTATCAGATCCAGGATTTTTTTGTACCTCCCTGCCCGCCGGCATTCCGGTGGGGGAGACCTTGGTCTGCCTTGTATAATGTTTGTTCTTTTTTAAGTCTCCGGTTGCTCGAGTGTGGTCTGAACACCAATGACCGGTCGTTTTACGTGAAAAACCCGACAAAACCCGTGCAAATACTGTGTTAAACTATTTTTGCCAAGATCATTCAGTAAAAAATAGGGAGAAGAGTTATGAAACTGCTCATTGTCATGGTGTTGACAGGCATTGTCTGTTCAGCCGCTGCCTCGGGGCTGGATCCGCAACAGTACGCACAGCGCTTCCATCTGCACGATACCAGTTCACCCTACTGGCCTGATGTGCGCAGGTGTCTCGCTGCCTGGCACCATCATCCATTCAAAGACAGGCACACTATCCGTTTCAGACTGTTACAGCCAAAGGTCAGGGTATTCGGACTCGGCGACAATATCGCAGACTTTACCAGGACAAACTATCCGCAGATCATCTTTATCAAGGCGGCGGTCAATGTGATGTCGAAAACTACTTATCAGCTTAAAAACCCTAATGGCTGGTATTGCTTCGAAGCCAAGGTCAACGTGCTGGGCAAATCGGTGATCCGTGCCTCCTGCACAGCGCATATCGCCACGACCAAGGGCAATGTCGTGGTGCTGGGCAGGGACAACAGTACACGAGGAACCACGGTGCTTGGTAAATCCGTCATTTACCGTGACTGCAAGCGCCAGCATCAGCATTGAACCGGGAATCGATGCCGTGTCAGGCTGTACGACGCTTGATGGCCGTGTACAGCCTGACCTGCTACCAACGCCTGATTCAGGCTTATGAATCTCCAGGGATTGGGTAAACCCTTAGTAGCAGCGGCGGACCCAGTGCCAGTGATGAGTGTGGTAATTATAACGTTTTACCCATCGGCAATAGGGATAGTAATGACTATGATAATGTCCATAGTGGTGACCGTAGTGGTGCCCATAGTGATGGCCGTAGTGATGCAGCCAGCCGCCCGCAGAGGCGGAGCCGGCAGCACCGAGACCAAAAGTCATGACCGCCACAAGGCTCAATGCTTTAAACAACTTTTTCATTGATTTCCTCCTGAGTAATTTCGGTGTTTTGAAATAACCAGCAAAGCCGTAGAACACCGTGGTAACGAGTGTTCGGTCACTTTGTGTTACTCTGTCGGGTGGGATCTCGCGGCGGTTCAAATTTTTTCAAATAGATGCATGTTGGCTGTATAAGTAAAACCCCATGACAGCGGGCTGTGATGGGGTTTCAGTGTCAACATGCAGGCTTGCGGGTTGGTTACCGGTGCCCGTAGTGGTGACGGCCATGGCGATAACGATGGCGGTAGCCGTGCGAGCGGTAGTAATGTCCGTAGCGGTGGCCGTAAGCATGACGGTAACCATGCGGATAACTGTGATGACCGCTGTAATAGCTATGGCCATAATACCAGGAAGGCGCAGCCGAAGCCGTGCTGCTGGCGCCGAAGCCAAAGCCCATGACCGCGACCAGGCTCAATGCTTTGATTAAATTTTTCATGACTCTATCCTTTTAAATGTGGTTGATTAAGTGTAATCAGTGGTTTCAGTAGTTCGTCGTCACTACCGGGGTAATGGTTCTGATTAAAATAATATACTTAAAAATCAATAGGTTATAATTGTATTCTTTGGCGCTCAATGATGTGGTCGGTTTTCTGACGGGATATTTTTATGTTGCCGGGCACGGAGACGGCCGGCCCGCATGCATCGGCGCCGGATTACAGGTTTCGTGGAAGGATTCGATAAAGAGTCTGTAAACTGAATAACAGGATCACTACCAATGGATGTCAGGTTTATCAACCCGGTGCTTAGCTCCACGGTGCAGACACTGGAAAAGATGGCGGCATTGACGCCACAAGTGGACAAGCCGGTAGTCAAAGCGGGCCAGGTCGCCGAAGGTTGCGTAACCGGCCTGATGCGTATGAATGGCAGGAATGTTCGCGGTTCGATTGCGCTGTCTTTTTCTCTGCCGGTGATTCGGCAACTTGTGAAAGTCATGCTGCGTATGGATATTGATTCGGTCGATGAGACCGCCTCGGACTTGGCCGGAGAGCTTTCCAATATCGTCGCAGGCCAGTCGAAAACCAAGCTCGCTGAATCCGGGCTGGATATCGAAATGTCGCTGCCTGCCGTGCTGACCGGCCAGGGTCACAAGATCGATCACCAGGTCGAGGCCCCGGTGATTCTGCTGCCCTTTACAACGGCATCCGGAAAATTTTTTGTCGAATTTTGTTTTAAAGAAATCCAGGAAGGATGATCACGTAGCGCGATTCGATCGTGACGGTGTGCGAAGCGTCTTTGCAACGGTGACGCGGTTTGAAAGGACCGTGTGCAAAAGAATCACCACATGGTGCTCTTGAATTTACCTTGGTGTTGGCGCGTACAACGCACCCTACCACGTTGTGACGGTGCACGCAGTGCACCAAAGGATTTACAGCAAGATAATGTGATGCCCCAAAGTAGGGTGCGCCGTGCGCACCAAAAGCATTCAGGCAAGTAGGGTGCGTCGTACGCACCATACCCTGTGTGAATGGCTTTGACCGGTCGTGACAATGCCAACCCCCGCCTGAATGCTCCCGCGGTCCGCAAGCTTTTTTCTGCGCCGCCTCTGGACGAGGCAATGTTGCAGAAAAAACTTCCGGCCCGCGGGATTCAGGCTCCAAGCAATCCCCGGGTGCTTTACACCTGGTAGGGTGCGTTTACGCACCACTTCCCGTGTGATTTACTTTGACCGGTCGTGACAATGCCAACCCCCGCCTGAATGCTCCCGCGGCCCGCAAGCTTTTTTCTGCGCCGCCTCTGAGCGAGGCAATGTTGCAGAAAAAACTTCCGGACCGCGGGATTCAGGCTCCAAGCGAGATCCAGGTGCTTTACACTTGGTAGGGTGCGTTGTACGCACCACATCCCGTGTGAATGGCTTTGGCCGGTCGTGACAATAACTACCCCCGCCTGAATGCTCCCGCGGTTCGCAAGCTTTTTTCTGCGCCGCTTCTGGGTCAGCCCGCCTTTCTCACCACCCTTCTACTGCGACGGCCCAATGGCACGCCCTGGCTGGCTTTCGCTCGGTCGGCGAGCCAGCGTGTAAAACCCTCTTCGCGTGATGTGATTGGTCGTGGTGGTGGTGCGTACAACGCACCCTACTTGCCTGCGCGCACCTCGGTCGCGAAAGCCACCCAGGCCGCACCCTTGAACCGTCTCGTGACGAATGGTGGTGAGAAAGGCGGGCTGGGCAATGTTGCAGAAAAAACTTCCGGACCGCGGGTTCA